>JAIWOH010000105.1 GCA_020216985.1 Nitrospira sp. | reverse complement strand
TGGCGCAAGCTGGAGGCGGTCGCGGCGATTTCCTGGCGGAGGCCGTCAGCGGAGGCAGCGATTTCCTGATGCAGTCCGGCAGCCGTGGTTTCTTGGGTTTGGCGCAGCTCGGCGATGTCGCGGCGCAGGGCTTCGGTGGCCGCCGTCACGATCCGTTCAACCTGGGCAAGGGATTCGGAATCCATGGTTCTCCTGTGTGTGAGCGCGAGCAGTGTAGGATTTCCGGCGGGGTATGTCAACGGAGGGAAGAAGCGTTCCATGCTTCAGATTTCGAGTTTCATCGTTGGAAAACCTGAAAAAACATCTCTGGAGATCTTATGGCGCTCATGATCAACAACAACTGCATCGCCTGTGACGCCTGTTTGCCGGCTTGCCCCAACCAGGCGATCTTCGACAAGCGCAGCGCCGCCGAATCGAACGGCTATCGTGTTGCGGGGCAATTGGGCATCAAGGACGACATTTATGTCATCGCGTACGAACGATGCACCGAGTGCGTCGGCCATTTCAATGAGCCTCAGTGTGCCTCCGTGTGTCCATTGGGCGATTGTTGCGTGCCCGATCCGGAGCGGCCGGAGTCGCGCACCGCGTTGCTGGAACGGGCGCGTCGCCTTCATCCGAACAAGATGATCGATCACGACAAAGTATGGGCGGGGGTCAGAGGGTAGAAGCGGGTGAGGCGGCTCAAGTTTCCTCCGGTGAATCCGATAGCGGACCTAACGGCCCGGATGTCGTGTATTGAGTTTCACGCTGCGTGTTTCATGTTTCAGGTTTTGATGCTTTCTTCTCCACATGAAACTTGAAGCTCGCAATCCAACACTCATCCACGAGGTACGTTTTACGAAGGGGGATTCTATGACCGCGGCAGCGTTCGAGACGGCGACAACGGAATTCGATCAACAGGCCGGTTTGATGACGGATGGCGGCCAGTTTCTGACGTTCAAGCTGGGAGAAGAGTCCTACGGGGTTGACATCCTTCGCGTCAAGGAGATCAAGGGGTACACGGCCGTGACCAGGATTCCCAACACGCCGGCGTATATCAAAGGGGTGCTCAATCTCCGCGGCACGATCGTGCCGATCGTGGAACTCCGGACCAAATTCGGCATGCCGACGATCGAGTACACGGCATTCACGGTCATCATTCTCGTCGTCGTGAGGGACAAAATCATGGGACTCGTAGTTGATTCTGTCTCCGACGTGCTCAATCTCGACAAAAAAGACATCCAGCCGCCTCCGCGGTTGGGGGTGAAAGTCGATATCCAATTCATCAGCGGTATCGGCAAATCCGGAGAGAGGCTGGTGGCTCTTCTGGACATGGATCGCCTGCTGTTGGAAGACGATGTGCAGGGAGCGGCAACCACGGCGGCATAGCACGCGTGACCCAAGAGGTTTGTCGCGAAACTGTGTGAAGCGGGCGGCGGGAAGCCTCCGGTTCCGAGGCCGAGCCCCGTGTCACGCCTCACGAAAGACGAACGGCGCATAATCATCGTAGGGGAAAGACTATGGCAACCGCCAAGAAAACAAAGGCCGGCAGGAAGAAAACCGGAGGAAGAAACGAGTGCGCCTTGAAGCTGCAGGCTATCGACCGGGTCCAGGCCGTCATCGAGTTCGACCCGGACGGCACGGTCCTCACGGCCAACGAGAATTTCCTGAAACTCATGGGGTACTCATTGGGCGAGATCAAGGGCCGACATCACCGGATATTCTGTGACGCGGCCTATGCGAATAGCCTTGAGTATCAAGCTTTTTGGGCCAAGCTCAATCGTGGCGAATACGAGGCGGGAACCTATGCGCGAGTCGCGAAGGACGGCAGGGTTATCTGGATTCAGGCGGCCTACTACCCGCTTATGGATCGGAAAGGGAAACCTTTTAAGGTCGTCAAATTCGCGTCGGATGTGACAGACAGGGAAACCGCAATCGAACACATGCGGGAAGAGCTGAAAGTCCGAGAAGAGATCCTGAATGTCACCAGCATCGTGTCGGAATCCGACCTGAAGGGCAATATTATGTCGGTCAATGAGAAATTCCTTCAGGTCTCGAAGTATCCCAAAGATGAGTTGATCGGGTTCGGCCACGATACGACGCGCCATCCGGACATGCCCAAAGAGGTGTTCAAACAGATGTGGGCCACGATCGGGCGGGGGCAAATCTTTCGAGGAGTCATAAAAAATCGCGCCAAAGACGGGACGCCCTATTATGTGGATGCCGTGATCGCGCCGTTCATCGATAAAACAACCGGCAAGCCCAGGAAGTACTTGGGGGTGTGGTACGACATCACGGAACAGGAGATCCAGCGTCAGAACATGAAGGGGCTCCTCGACGGCATCAATCGATTGTACGCGACCATCGAGTTCGACCTGGACGGCACGGTCCTCACGGCCAACGAGAATTTCCTGAAACTCATGGGGTACTCATTGGACGAGATCAAGGGCCGACATCACCGGATGTTCTGCGATCCGGCCTGGACCGGCACCGGCGAGTACGTGGAATTCTGGAAAAAGCTCAACCGGAATGAGACCGATACCGGTGTGTATCGGCGGATTGGGAAGAATGGAAAAGAGGTGTGGCTTCAGGCTGCCTATTGTCCGGTGGCGGACGAAATGGGCAGGCCATTCAAGGTCGTGAAATTCGCAACGGATATCACTGAGCAAAAGACGAAGCGGCAGGACCTGGAAGCCTGCATGGCCGAAGTGGAGAAGTCGCTCGGCGCGCTGGCACAAGGCGACCTGACGCAGGAAGTTCAGGGAGAATACCAGGGGGAGTTGGGCACAATCAAAACGAGCATCAACGCTGCGCTTGCCGAGTTGAGGAACACCATCGCTACGGTCCGTACCGCCGTCGAAACGGTGACCGCCGGCTCGGAAGAGATCACCAAGGGCAATGAAGATCTTTCGCAACGAACGACCGAGCAGGCTTCGGCGCTGGAAGAAACCTCCGCATCGATGGAAGAACTGAATTCCACGGTCCGCCAGAACGCGGACAATGCCAAACAGGCCAATCAGTTGGCTATCGCCTCTCGCGATCTCGCCATCAAGGGGGGGGCCGTCACCAGCCGGGCTGTCGAGGCGATGGGGGGGATCACCAAGAGCAGCAAGAAAATCGCCGATATCATCACGGTGGTCGACGAGATTGCGTTCCAAACCAACTTGCTGGCCTTGAACGCCGCGGTGGAAGCGGCCCGAGCGGGAGAGCATGGGAGGGGGTTTGCCGTGGTGGCCGCCGAAGTGCGGAATCTTGCTCAGCGGTCGGCCATGGCGGCCAAAGAGATCAAGGGGTTGATCAACGAGTCTCTCCAATGCGTGGAGGAGGGAGGCGAACTGGTCACCCAATCAGGGAAGACGCTGGAAGAGGTGGTCAATGCGGTGAAACGGGTTGCGGACATCATCGCGGAGATCAGCGCAGCCTCGCAGGAACAGGCCGGCGGGATCGACGAGGTGAACAAGGCCCTCTTGTCGATGGACGAAACCACCCAACAGAACGCCGCGCTTGTGGAACAAACCACCTCGGCGGCCCAGTCGATGAAAGACCAGATGAAGGAGCTCTTGCAGATTGTGAAGCGATTCACAATCCGCCGACCTGAGGGAGATGAACCGGTCGAGAGGGATGCGCACCCCGCCGTTCTCCATCCAGCCGCGAAACCGTCCGTCATCACGGCTGCCGGGCCGGAACATGGTCTCATCGGGCCGGCAAAAGTAAGGAAGCCTTACGCGGCGGGGACGGTCGCGCTTGCGACGGGGAATGGCAAGGAAGGGGAGTTCGAGGAGTTTTAGTCCAGGGCGCTCATCGTGCAAGAGGGGGTATCTCACGCAGACCGGCTTACGGAAGGGAGGAACGGGATGGCGACGAGAGACGAAATCAATAAAGCGATCGGCGCGCACGGCATGTGGAAGACGCGTTTGAGCCAGGCCATTGAAACAGGGCGGACAGATATGTCCGTGGATGCCGTTCGCGTGGATAACCAGTGTGCCTTTGGAAAGTGGCTCTACGGTTCGACGTTGAACGAACAGGACAAAAACAGTGTCCATTATCGGGAAGTCAGAGCATTGCACGCGGAGTTTCATAAAACAGCGGCCAAGGTCCTGGAGTACGCGATGGCCGGGAAAAAACAGGAAGCGTTGCAGCTCATGGCGATCGAAGGGGATTTCGCCAAGATCTCATCAAAACTCACCGCGTCGATGTCGGCGTGGAGCAAGGGCCTGGCTGCCTGACGATCGTGCGGTTTGGGACCATAATGACGAGGAACCCAGAAACCATGTGTCGGATCAACCCGCAGGGCACGGTGCGCAAACGGTCCTGACCCCTTCTGACCCTGACCTGGAGGCGTAACAATGAAGAGCTGGTTCAATAATTTGAAGCTCCGCTGGAAGCTGCAGGTGAGTTTCTCGCTGATCAGCGCCCTTACGCTGGTGGTCGGAGTCCTGGTCATTATGGGAGTGTCGTCGTTGCGCGAAAATCTCCGGGTCGTCTATGAAGACTACACGGTCGCCGGCACCAACCTCGCTCATGTGGCGAATAACCTTACGCGTCATCGTAATGCCGTGCGCCAGGCGCGGTTCTCCGGTGACCGAGTGGAATTCGAGCGGTTTGCCGACGTCGCCGCCAAGCTGAAGACGGACATTCATCAACCGCTGAATACCTATGCCTCGACCACTCTCCGCGTCTCGCAAGGCGGGCGAAACGAAGCTCACGATCTCCAGACGTTCCGCCGTGAATTAGAAGACTATTTTACCGCGTCGGAACAATTGCTCGCGTTCGATCGCACCCGTTGGGAAAAAGGCGAAAAACCCGACCCAAGGGACCCTCGCGCACTGCCTCTCCTAAAGGGGATGGAACAAAAACTTGACCTCGCCCTTGAGGCGCTCGATATGTTGCTGGTGACGGTCGCCGATGTGGGGAAAGACATGAACGAGGAGGGGAATGTCATCGGCGCCAGGGCGACGTGGACGCTCATGGTCAGCACAGCGACGGTAATTGTGCTCGGACTGCTCCTGGGATATGTGGTCACACGACACCTCGTGGCCGATATGACGAACCTCTTGGACGCCGCGCGGGCGATCGGCAGCGGCGACCTTGACGCCCGCTCATCCGTCGCGACGCGGGATGAGGTGGGGCAGTTGGCTGCGGTATTCAATGAAATGGGCGAGAATCTTAAGGCAGCCGCTGCCAAGCAGCAGGAGTTGGCGGCGGCAGCGCAGGAGCAGGCCGCCCAGTTTGCGCAGGAACGGGACGAGTGGCAGGACGAATTCAAGGTCCGCGAAGCCATCATGAATATGACCACCATCGTCTCGGAATCCGACCTCAAGGGCAACATCATTAATGTTAACGACAAGTTCTGCGAAGTCTCCCAGTATTCGAGAGAAGAATTGCTCGGTAAGCCGCACAGCATCGTGCGCCATCCGGACATGCCCAAGGAGGTCTTCAAGCAGCTGTGGGCCACGATCGGGCGGGGGCAGATCTTCCATGGCGTCATCAAAAACCGGCGCAAGGACGGCACCCCGTACTATGTGGATGCGGTCATTGCACCGGTACTGGATAAGAAAACCGGCAAGCCCCGCAAATACGTGGGCGTCCGGTACGACATCACGGCGCAGGAGATCGCGCGCCAGCAGATGAAGGGGATCGTCGATGCGATCGATCGGATGTACGCCACCGTCGAGTTTGCCATGGATGGGACGGTCATCACCGCCAACGAGAACTTCCTGAAGATCATGGGATACTCATTGGACGAGATCAAGGGGCAACATCACCGGACGTTCTGCGATCCGGCCTATGCGAACACGAGCGAGTATGCCACGTTCTGGGAAAAACTGAATCGGAAGGAGGTGGATCGGGGAGTCTATCGCTGTGTTGCCAAGGGCGGCCGGGAGGTCTGGCTACGGTCCAGCTATAATCCAGTCTTGGATGAATTGGGTAGGCCGGTCAAGGTGGTGGCGTTCAACACTGACATCACGGGAGAAAAGCAGGCGGAGATCGCCGTCGAACGCCTGATTGCTGCGGCGGCGGGAGGCCGACTGAAAGAGCGGATCGAGACCGATCGGTTCGAGGGGCAAGCGAAACAGCTCACCGAGAGCTTCAACCGGCTTCTCGACGCCGTCATCAAACCCTGGCAAGAGGCGCAAGAGGTGCTGTGGGCGCTTTCGAATTGCGACCTGACCAAGTCCATGATCGGGGACTACCAAGGGGATTTTGCCCAAATCAAGGACAGCCTCAATCTGGCGATCGCCAAGCTGAAGGAGTCTATGGTCACGGTGCGCGAAGCCACGGAGAGCGTCTCGCTCTCCGCGGAAGAGATCGCCAAGGGCAATGAGGATTTGTCCCGGCGGACCACCGAACAGGCCGCATCGTTGGAGGAGACGTCAAGCGCGATGGAGGAGATGACCTCCACGGTGAAGCAAAATGCCGACAACGCCCAGCAAGCCAATCAACTGGCCATCGCGGCTCGCGATGTCGCCAGCAAGGGCGGAACCGTGACCAGCAAGGCCGTCGAAGCGATGAGCGAAATCACCAAGTGCAGCAAGAAGATTGCCGACATCATCACGGTGATCGATGAAATCGCGTTTCAGACCAATCTGTTGGCCCTCAATGCCGCGGTGGAGGCCGCGCGAGCCGGGGAACATGGGAGGGGGTTTGCTGTAGTGGCCGCCGAGGTGCGAAACCTCGCCCAGCGGTCGGCGACGGCGGCCAAAGAGATTAAGGGGCTGATTATGGAGTCGCTCCAGCGGGTGTCCGAGGGGAGTGAGTTGGTCAATCAATCGGGCCAGACTCTCAATGAAATCGTGATGTCGGTCAAGCGGCTCACGGACATCATCGCGGAGATCTCGGCCGCTTCGCAGGAGCAGGCCGGCGGGATCGACCAGGTGAATACGTCGGTGATGCAAATGGACCAGGCCACGCAGCAAAACGCCGCGCTGGTCGAAGAAATCACCGCCGCCAGCCAATCGATGCGGGCACAGTCCCTGGCGTTGAAAAAGCAAGTCATGTCCTTCAAGGTCAATGCGACGGAAGAAGCGAAAGCGGCGATGCCCGCCGTGGCCGAGTTGAGAGAGAAGACGGCGGAGGCGATCCATGAGAGCTACGAACCATCTGATAATGCGTCGCGTGTCGCTCGAACGCACCTGGCGGATAAGCGGAAATCGCAGGCCGTGACTCGACCCAAGACCGAGAGACGCGACGACTTGCCTGGTGACGATGCCGGCTTGCAGGCGGCCGTGCATGCGGGAAACGGGAAAGATCGCCGTCGGACTGACGAGGAGTTTGAAGAATTTTAGTCCCCGATGACAAGAGACGGACATGATGGCCGGACTCGCAAGACGAAAACCGGGCGGCCGTGTCCGCCCCGCAAGTCATGCCGCTCGCGCTCCCTCCGAAGGCAATATCGGATCGGCAATGTCGGATCGGTTCCTTGTTTCATATTTCAAGCGGCTGATTGTGAGAGGTCGCCCGAAACCGCAAATGCCGGTCCATGGGCGGCGTGTCGTGGCGTGTCTTGCCGAGCCGACGTCCTCAGTGACCTTCGATAGACGGCTCCATCAAGAATCGACGGGAGCCGGCCGATAAGAAACAAGCATCCGGTCCGCACGCTTCGTATCCCGCGTGCCGGTGTCGTGGGAGCGTCCCCTCGTATGGAATTCACCATCACGGCGGATGAATATCGTCGGTTGTGCGCGTTGATCTACGAAGAAAGCGGGATCGCCCTGGGCGAGCAGAAGACGTCATTGGTGGTGTCCCGCCTGTCGAAACGCCTCCGTGAGCTCGGCTTGGCGACCTTCACGGAATACTACGAAAAGGTGACCACGGATCGCACCGGTGAAGAATTCACGCGGATGCTGGATCTGATTTCAACGAACAAGACCGATTTCTTCCGAGAGCCGAAGCATTTCGACTTTCTGCGGGAGCGGGTCCTCCCGGAATGCTCGCGCACCAAACGCATTCGGATTTGGTCGTCGGCCTGTTCGAGCGGGGAAGAGCCGTACACCATCGCCATGACCCTGTATGACAGTGTCGAGAATCCGGCCGAGTGGGACTTCAAGATCCTGGCCTCCGATCTCTCGACCCGAGTCTTGGCCAAGGCCGCGGCGGGTGTCTATGACGAAGAGCGCGTGCGGATGCTGCCGCCCGATATGGTCAAACGGCATTTTCTCAAAGGGCGTGGCGAACGCGCCGGTCTGGTCAAGGTCAAGCCGCACTTGTCGGGCATGATCCAATTCCGACGGGTGAATCTCATGGACGAGCGGTTTCCCATCAAGACTCCGCTTGACGTCGTATTTTGCCGCAACGTGATGATCTACTTCGATCATGACACTCAGGAAACGCTCGTCAACAAGTTCCACTCGTATATCAAACCCGGGGGGTATCTGTTCATCGGCCATTCGGAAAGCTTGCAGTGGATCACGCATCCGTTCAAGTTGATCGCTCCGACGATCTATCGGAAGGAAACGTGAAGCGTCGTTCGTGAAGCGTGAAGCGATAGCGCACACGATAGATGGGGATGCTGCGGGACCCGATCAAGAAACTCTAGGCAGACCATCGATCGATCAGGGGAGGATAGTTGCCGTGACCCTTTTGCCCGACACGCTGCGCGCTGCACGCTGCACGAAGGACGATTCGTTCGCCCATATCCGGCGGATGCGCGACAGCCGCTTTCCCCATGAAATCGCCTCTATTCTTCCCGGAGAGTATTTCGTCAGCGCGGAACCGATGATCGTATACACGGTCTTGGGCTCGTGCATTTCCGCCTGCATTCGTGATCCGGTCGCCAAGGTCGGAGGAATGAATCATTTCATGCTCCCGGAACCGAAGGAGGCCTCGACGGATTCGTGGGGTGAATCCACACGCTACGGCTCCTATGCGATGGAGACGCTGATCAACGAGATTCTGAAACGCGGCGGCCTCAAAAGCCGGCTCGAAGTCAAACTCTTCGGCGCCGGAAAAATTTATGACGGCAACATCGATGTGGGGGCCAGAAATGCCGAATGGGTGCTCGGGTTTTTGCAAACGGAAGGACTGACGCCGGCCAAGGTCGATCTTGGAGATGTGTATCCGAGGAAGATCTACTACTTCACCGATACCGGCCGGGTTTTGGTCAAGAAAATCGAGCGGCTCAAGAACCGCACGATTTTTGATCGCGAATCGGAATATGCCGTGAAGATCAAAAAGGCGAAAGAGCAGTCGGCGGAGGATGTGACGCTGTTCTAATATCCGGACGTGTCAGGCTCCAGGTTTCAAGTTTCTGGTTTTGCGACACATGAAACTCGAAATCGGAAACTCCATGGGGGGAATTCATGAGTAAGATCCGCGTTCTGACGGTCGATGATTCGGCGCTGATGCGTCAGGTGCTGGCCTCGCTTTTGTCGCGAGACTCTGAGATCGAGGTCATTGGCTCGGCGCCGGACCCCTATATCGCGCGCGAAAAAATCAAGGCGCTGAATCCCGATGTGCTGACGCTCGACGTGGAAATGCCCAAGATGGACGGCCTGACGTTTCTGGAAAAGCTCATGCGCGGCCGTCCGATGCCGGTCATCATGGTGAGTTCGTTGACCGAGGTCGGTTGCGAGACCACGCTGCGGGCGTTGGAACTCGGCGCAGTCGATTTCATTACCAAGCCGAAGATCGATCTGCGGGAAGGGATGGAGGAAATCGCGCAGGATTTGATCGCCAAGGTCAAAGCGGCGGCGCAGGCCAAGATCAAGAGTTCTAAGTTTCAGGCTGCAGGCTGCAAATCCGATCCTGATCGTAAAGCTTGCAACTTGAAACTCGGCGCAGTCTCAGGGGCGATGCTCAAGACGACGGACACCATCATCGCCATCGGGGCTTCCACCGGTGGGACCGAAGCGGTCAAGGATATTCTGGTGGAGCTGCCTCCGAATACCCCTCCGATCCTCATCACGCAGCATATGCCGGAGCGGTTCACCAGGTCGTGGGCCGACCGCATGAATGCTCTTTGCCGGATTTCAGTCAAGGAAGCGGAGGACGGAGACAGTGTCTTGCCGGGGCATGCGCTGGT
>JAIWOH010000104.1 GCA_020216985.1 Nitrospira sp. | reverse complement strand
ACAAAAAATATTCCGGGTTGTGCAACAGACACACGTCCAAGGTGGACAAGCCCAGACGATCCAATGACAGAGTCAATTGATCGGCCAGAAATTCCGGATGGATCGAGTGCCAAATACCCTCGCCATATTTCACTGTGTCCGGGTAAGGACGGCCTGACCGCTCTCGGATCTCGGCGTATTTCAACGTGTGTCCTTGGACGTAACCGATTTTGGAGACGACGATCACTTCTTCCCGTCGCAAGTCTCTCGATGCAATCATCTCCGCCAGGATGGCCCCCACCAGCCGTTCACTGTCACCGTCCGTATAATTGGTCGAGGTGTCGATGAGATTGCACGAGGTCCGCAAGGCCTTTTTGAGGGCTTCTCGATGGTCGGGTTCCTGGGTGTGAACCCGGTAAGTGCCGAATCCCAGGCGCGTCACCGTGAGTCCCGTGGCACCGAAGGCGGTGAACCCATTGGCCAATGATGAGTCGCCGGTTCGCCCGATGACGCGAGCCGCGTATGACGCGGTCCCTTCGACGGTGGCGCAACCGGCCAGAGCGGCGGCCTTCAGGATTTTGGGTTCGCGGCTGTGTCGTTCGGTCGCGCCCCTGGACGACTCCAATGTATTGCGAACATCGCGTGGGTCCGTGATCGGTGCAAGACAACTGAAATGGCGGCAGACATAGAGGGCCGGTTTGCCGTCAACGGGCCGCTTGCCCTGAAGCAGCGGTAATGAAGAGGTTGGGCCGGGAGCGAGCGTGGCAATGATGCGATTGGGGAGATAAATTTCCGCCACGGCCTGACGCAGGGCGCGCAACCCTTCCTCGTGTTCTTCGCCGACGAACGCCAGTTCCACCGGTCCTTCGATCAAAAAATCGACGACCGACAGGGTTTTGGCGAAGGCCTTGGGATAGCGGGAGATTTGTCGTCCGTACGCGCGGATGGCTCCGACGGCCGCTTCGCGCCAGTCCTGCCGATCGAAGTGAAACGACAGGCGGGCCAGGGCCGAGGCGGCGACGGCGTTGGCGCTGGGAGTTGCGCCGTCATGTCCTTCTCGGGTCCGAAGGATCAGAGATTCATGCTCCCTCGCCGTGGTAAAGAATCCGCCCTGCGTTTCGTCATGGAAATCCTCCAAAATAAAATCGGCCAACCGTGCCGCCGCTCGGAGATACCGTTCATCGGCCCCCGCTTCGTAAAGGTCGAGCAATCCTTCCGCCAGGTAGGCATAGTCCTCCAGATAAGCGTTCAAATGTGCACGCCCGGCCCGGGACGTTCGCAGGAGCCGACCGTCCGGTTTGGTGTGAGTTCGAAGAAGAAAATCCGCCGCTCGCTCGGCCGCTTCCCGGTACCGGCGATCTCCGAACACCCTGGCCGCCTCGGCGAAGGCCGAGATCATCATTCCGTTCCATGCGGTGATGACCTTGTCGTCCAGCGCCGGCGGGATGCGTCGTTGACGGGCTTGGTAAAGGACCGGCTTCACGCGAGCCGCCGTCTCCAGTAATTCATCCGGGGTTACGTTCAGTTGCTTGGCCACGTCTTCGATGGGGCGAAGGCGGTTGGGGATGCTCTTGTGTTCCCAGTTGCCCTCGTCGGTGATGTCGTAGAGGGCGCAGAATCGTGCGGCGTCCTCCCGGTCCGCGACCGCCGCGGAGACTTCAGTCGGCGTCCAGACGAAGAATTTCCCTTCGACTCCTTCCGAGTCGGCGTCGGTCGCGGAGTAAAAGCCTCCTTCGGAATCGGTCATCTCTCTGAGAATATAGTCAAGAACTTCCACGGCCACTTGGCGGTAGAGGGGGGTGCGGGTCACCTGGTAGGCTTCGACGTAGACCCGAGCGAGCAGCGCATTATCGTACAGCATCTTCTCGAAGTGCGGCACGAGCCAACGGTTGTCGGTCGAATAACGGGCGAACCCTCCACCGATGTGGTCGTAGATCCCTCCGGCCGCCATCCTATCGAGCGTTTTGGTGACCATGGCCAGAGTCTGCGCGTCTCCCGATCGGCGGTGGCAGCGCAGAAGGAGGGACAGCCCGGTAGCGGGCGGAAATTTGGGCGCAGAACTGAAGCCGCCGTAGGTCTTATCGAACTCTTCTTTAAACTGCGCGACGGCTTCCTCCAGGGCCGTTTCACCGACGGAAATCGGAGAGGGAAGCCGACCGGCTTGTTTCAACCGTTCTGTCAACATTCGGGCTTGCGCGTGGATGTCCGCCGAATTAGTTTTCCAGGCCTCGGCGATATGCTTGAGCACGGTACCGAAACCCGGCCTTCCCCATCGATCTTCCGGCGGAAAGTAAGTGCCGGCAAAAAACGGTTCTTGATCGGGGGTCAAAAAGACGGTCATCGGCCATCCGCCGTTGCCGTGGTTCATGGCGACGGTGGCCTGCATGTAGATCTCGTCCAAATCGGGTCGCTCTTCGCGATCGACCTTGACGCAGATGAATTCTCGGTTCATCACCTCGGCGATGGCTTCGTTTTCGAACGACTCCCGTTCCATAACGTGACACCAGTGGCAGGAGGAATAGCCGATCGAAAGGAGGATGGGCCGGTTCGTGTCCTTGGCGGCTTTGAGCGCTTCCGGGCTCCAAGGGTACCAATCCACGGGGTTATAGGCGTGTTGAAGGAGGTACGGGCTGGTTTCGTGAATGAGGCGATTAGGCCGTTTCGAGCTCGATGACATGGCGGCACCCTAGCACCGTGACGGGAACAGCGTCAATGAGGAGAAACGGGCCTTTTGTATCCTGTCACAGGAGGATGCCACGATCGATGCCCGTTGACAGATGACCGAGCCGCGATGCGACTCCGTCAGAGAATCGCCTCATCAACCTTGGTTTATGGTAGGCTTGACGAGAAAAGAGGAAGGCAAGGTTCCGGTGATCGACGACGATCTCGCATCCAACTACCGCCTCACTGTCAGGCTGGAATTGGCCAACCAACCAGGCGTCTTTGCGCGAGTGGCGATGCTCTTGGCCGAGGAGCAGGCGAATCTGGGGGCCGTCGATCTGGTGTCGGCGACGAAAACCCGTCTGGTTCGCGATGTCACCTTCGATGTGCAAAACGAGGCGCACGGTGAACGGGTGTTGAACCGGCTGCGTCTGTTGCCGGATGTCGAGGTGATCTCGGCGTCCGATCGTATTTTCTTGCTCCATCTTGGCGGAAAAATTCGGGTGGAGGGCAAGGTGCCCGTCAAAACCAGGCATGCTCTCTCGATGGTTTACACGCCGGGAGTGAGCCGCGTCGCCGTCGCCGTCGCGCAGGATCCGGCCAAGGCCTATGTCTTCACGAGCAAGGGCAACAGCGTGGCGGTCGTGACGGACGGCTCGGCGGTGTTGGGGCTGGGTAATCTCGGTCCGGAAGCGGCGCTCCCTGTGATGGAAGGCAAGGTGATGTTGTTCAAGGAATTGGCCGGTATCGATGCCTGGCCTCTGTGTCTCAACACGCAGGATCCTGATGAGATCGTCCGCATCGTGGAAGGTGTCGCGCCCGGTTTCGGCGCTGTGAACTTGGAAGACATCAGCGCACCCAGGTGTTTCGAGATAGAACGGCGGCTTAAGCAATCGCTTGAGATCCCGGTTATGCACGACGATCAACACGGTACGGCCGTCGTCGTGCTGGCGGCGTTGACCAACGCGTTGCGGGTGGTAGGAAAACGATTGGAGGATGTGCGCATCGTCGTGAACGGCTTGGGGGCGGCCGGCATGGCCTGTTGCCGCATGTTGCTGGCGGCAGGCGTTTCGCATCTGGTGGGGTGCGACAAACAAGGAATTATTCTGAAAGGTGACGCCGCTACGTTGCAGGGGTGCCGGGATGCCCTTGCCGCCTGTCTGACTCCGAACAGCCCTCAAGGGTCTTTGCGCGACGCGTTGAAGGATGCCGATGTCTTTATCGGTGTATCAGTGGGAAATATTCTAAGTGCCGAGGATCTTGATGTTATGGCGCCGGATCGGATCGTGTTCGCCATGGCGAATCCCGATCCCGAAGTTCCACCCGAACTCGCTCGGTCGCATTGCCGCATTTTCGCCACCGGCCGATCCGATTTCCCCAATCAAATCAATAACGCGCTTGCCTTTCCCGGTATCTTCCGGGGAGCCCTCGACGTCCAAGCTCACGAAATCAATGAAACCATGAAGCTGGCGGCCGCCCATGCCATTGCCGGAGCCGTTCCCGAGGGGGCGCTGGGCGAGGAGTACATTATTCCCAGCCTCTTTGACAAAACGGTCGTGCCAAGAGTGGCACGCGCCGTGGCCATTGCCGCCAGGCAGACGGGTGTCGCCAGAAGGCGAGCCAAGATCAGCGATGAGCCCGATTCCGGTACGCTGTAAGCTTCTGCGCCGGTCTGAGAGTCGCTCCGGGTCCCATGGATAAAGCCCGACCCGATCCTTCAGGACCTCCTTCCCGCTGTGCTACAATGCATCTCCTTCAGATGAGCTGAGCAATGCCATTTTCAATGAGCAAGTACCTGAAATTTCGTCAAGGGATGCAGCAACGTATCGGGTCGCTGCGCTCCAAGACGGAAGAAAGTTTGGACGTTGCCGTCGACGTCATGATGGAAGAGCGGGTCGATGGGTTTTTTCGGGTCGAGCAGGGGCTGGAGGAGATCATGCGATCCCTCGTCGAAATTGAAGAAGAACTGGACGCAATCCGGGATCTGTCCGGAGCGATGCGTCTGGAGTCACGGCTGGAATTTGTTGAAGACCGATGGGACGAGTTCGACAGTGAGATCAGGGAGCGGCCCAGGCGACGGCGGAAAAAGCTCAACCTAGCTGATATTTTGAAAGCTTCGAGCGGACACAACGGAGCGGTTTCGGACCATCCCGGGGGCGGTATTCATACGGCCATGGACGCCTATGCCGTCATGGGGTTGGAGTTCGGCAGTTCTCTCGCCGACGTGACGGCCGCGTTTCGAACAAAGGCGAAGCAGTTGCATCCCGACGCCAACAACGGTGATCGCAGCTCCGAGCCCGAACTGCGCCGCATACTGGAAGCGTATCAATTTTTGAAAGAGTATTTGAGCTTGAGCAACGTCGATCCTCTGCGTCCGCCCGATCGTCCCTATAATCCGTCCGAATGACGTCACGGGCTCATGGCGATACACCCTCCTTATTACATTTCGAGTGCCAAAGCGTTGCGTGAGTTCTGCGAGCGATTGCAGGACAGCCCTCGGCTCGCCCTGGATACCGAATTCGTCGGCGAAGACAGTTTTGTGCCCAAACTCGAGCTGATTCAGGTCGCTACGGACGACGTCGCGGCGGTGATCGACTTTCCAGCCGTTCAAACCGGCAACGCGCTGGATCTCTTCTGGGAAATCCTCTGCGATCCGGACATTGAAAAAGTCGTGCACGCGGGCCGACAGGATTTGGATCTCTTCGCGGTCCACGCCGGGCGCATTCCGAAGCCGTTTTTCGACACGCAGATCGCCGCCGCGATGGTGGGATACGGAGCGCAGGTCGCCTATGCCAGTCTTGTTCAACGGGTTCACGGCGCCAAGTTGGACAAGGCGCACACGTTCACGAATTGGAGCGCCCGTCCTCTGTCCCATGATCAACTGGCCTATGCGCTTGACGACGTGACCTATCTGCTGGCGATCTATGATCATCTTCGCGCCCGGCTCTCCAAATTCGGCAGGCTTGAGTGGGCCGTCGAAGAATTTTCCCGTCTGGAGGCGGCCGTCGGAGACATGCGGCGAGATCCTCACGCGCGCTATCGGCGGGTGCGGGGGTGGGACACCCTCAAGCCCAAGTCTGCGGCCGTGCTCCGGGCCTTGGCGGCGTGGAGGGAAGATGAAGCCAAGCGCCGCAACAGTCCGAGGAGCCGTGTGATGCGGGACGAGGTCTTGCTTCAATTGGCGCGGCGCCCCCCGAGCACGGTTCAGGAACTGCGAAGCGTCCGCGGCGTGCACGAATCGGAAGTCAACCGAAACGGCGAGGTGCTGTTGGGCGTCATCGGCGCGGCGTTGGCGCTGCCCGCTTCCGAGTGGCCCGAAGTCCCCAGAGAACGAAAGTCTGAGCCGGAATCAGCCGGGCTGTTGGAATTGCTGCAAGCGGTGCTCAAGGCCCGCGCCGCGCAGGAAGACATCGCTCCCGCCATGTTGGGGACGACGGCCGACTTGCAGGCATTGGCGGAAGCAAAGGCGAATTGCGCCTCGATGGATCTTCCTCTGCTCAAGGGGTGGAGGAAATCGTTGGTCGGTGACCTGCTCCTTGACGTGTTGGATGGGAAACTGGCGGTGAAGACCGATCCTCTCACTGGAACAGTATCCTGGGTCCGGATATCGACGGAGAGGGGCTGTAAGCTCGAATGAGTTCAACGTGTTGTTTATGCAATTTGCGGCAGGGGGTTCCTTGAGTTTGCCGCACTTGCACCCGTTGTCTTGATGAGCCGCGTGCACCGGTTCCTTGACGATCTGAACAGTTCACGCCATGGCCAGGACGGTGTTCTCCATGATTTTCGAAATGGAACAAGCCGACCGGCACTCTTTCCCCGCCGCTGGACAGAGAAGAATAAGCCAGCCCTTACAACAATTTCTTGATTGATTCAGCAGGCCTGGCGAGAATCGCCTTGTCGCCTTTTTCGACGAGCGGGCGCTGGATCAAATCCGGGTGCTTCACCATCAGCTCGATCAATTCATCGTCTGTGAGAGTTTTTTTGGCCAGTCCGAGTTCCTTGTACACATCCTCTTTCGTTCGCAGCACATCTTTCGGGGAAAGTCCTGCCTTGTTGAGAAGGGCCTTGAGCTGTTTTTTATCGAACGGCTGTTCGTAATAGTTGATCGCCGTGAAGGATTCGCCGCTGTCTTTGAGAAGCCGGATCGTTTCCCGACAGGTGCTGCAGGTCGGTTTGTGATAAATGGTGATCTTGGCCATGGATGACTCCTTGGTGAGTGGTCCGTCTTGACGGATTTTTGACGGCTGTGATTAGATGCTCCCGTAATCGATTCATCTACTGACTGTGTCGAGATTTGGCACATGCCGTGGGTCGGAACCAGTTCATCCGGTCGATATTCCTGCGCGACGTCGTCGCAGCATACGCTCAAAGACCTCCGCATCAAACGAAAAGGCCAGCCGGTTTTTGTGCTCGGACACCTGCTCAATCGGCGGGGACAAGAAGCCGTTTTTGAAGGATTCAACGATCGAATCGCCCTTGTCAAGTTCGGCGACGGGGGAATCGTCGGCTATGATCCGATGGAACTCTTGCTCCCCACTGAAATCGATGAACAGGGTGTGGCTTATTTTGAAATTCGTCCCTGTCGTTCCTGCGAAACGCTGTTTCCGCTGACCAGGGAGGAGGCCGATTCCGATCAAGAACCGGCTTTCTGCCCTGAATGCAGGCGTTAATCCACAAAAGGGGCGATCTCCAGAGCTTTTTTTAACAGACAGTCTCCCGCGACTCCTTGCAACACCATCGGCAGCATTGCGCTGTCAAGGACCCGCACCCAGGTGACGTGAAACCCTTCCTTGAGCCTGTGCCCTTCCAATTTCAAAGCGTGGCAGATCTCCAATTTTTTCCAGATCGGATTGGAGAGAATTTGGTCTGTCGGAAGAAGCACAAGGTCCTCTACGGCGTTTTCGATCGAGACCCTTGCCGCGATACGCGCCTTGTCCGTCGGGGGGGCCGTGATCACGGCAAACGCCAGCACGGCCTCTTGTTCTTGCGCAAAACCAAGGGAGACGCCCTGTCCCGCGAACTGCGCCGCCAGCAGCCAGCAGAAAATGGCGGCCATTTCTCTTTTTTGCCGCATCCTTTTCATCATTGTCGCTTGAGTCGCAGTATGCCAACTGCCATGATTCATTTGCAAGAATTCCCTCCACCGCGTTCTTCTCGATTCGTGGTAGGCTTGGCCTGGGCGATAGGGCTGTCCGTCAACCAGCGTTAAGAGGTGCAATCATGCCGCATGATTTCATGCCCGGTTTGGCGGGGGTTCCCGCCGCTACGTCTTCAATCAGTGATGTCGACGGCCGACGTGGAGTGCTTGAGTATCGTGGAATCAGGGTCGAGGAGCTCTGTGCGAAGTCTTCCTACCTCGAGACCGCGTATCTGCTGTTGTTCGGCCATCTTCCGACACGGACGGAACTTCAGCGGTGGACGGCCGACGTGACGCATCATCGGCGCGTGAAATTTCGCATCGTGGATCTGCTCAAGTGTCTGCCCGAACAGGGACATCCCATGGATGCATTGCAGGCGGCGGTCGCGGCGTTGGGCATGTTCTATCCCGGGCGCAATGTCAGGGATGTCGACAACAATTATTGGTCGGCGGTGCGGTTGGTGGCCAAGCTTCCGACCATCGTGGCGGCATGGGCGCGCATTCGTCGCGGCGACGACCCGATTCCTCCGCGCGACGACCTCGGGTTTGCCGAAAACTTTCTGTACATGTTGACGGAAACGGTGCCGCCGCCTTTGTGGAGCGAGGTGTTCGACGACTGTTTGATCGTGCACGCCGAACATACGATGAACGCGTCCACGTTCGCCGGCTTGGTGACGGCCTCGACGCTCGCCGATCCCTACACGGTCGTCGCGTCGTCGATCGGGGCCTTGAAGGGCCCCTTGCACGGAGGCGCTAACGAAGAAGTGGTTCAGATGCTCATCGAGATCGGTTCGCCGGATCGCGCCAGAACGTACGTGGAGGAAAAGCTGCGCGCCAAGCAAAAATTGATGGGGTTCGGTCATCGCGTGTACAAGGTCAAAGATCCTCGCGCGACGGTGCTCCAGGAACTCTGTCAGCGCCTGTTCGCCGAGAGCGGGCCGACTCCTTTCTATAACGTTGCGTTGGAGGTTGAACGGGCGGCCGGAGAGCGGCTCGGCGCCAAGGGAGTCTATCCTAACGTCGATTTTTATTCGGGCATCATCTACGACAAAATGGGCATTGAGATTGATCTCTTTACCCCGATTTTTGCCATGGCGCGCGTGTCGGGTTGGTTGGCCCATTGGTTGGAGCAGCTGGGTGAAAACAAGCTGTTTCGCCCCGATCAAATTTATTCCGGCGAGCACAACCGACCGTATGTGCCGATCGATCAACGATAAACGCTGATGCTCGGGTTCCATGAAAAAGATTCCACTTGACTCAAGCGGCGGTCGATTTATCTTCCTCCCGACGGTCGGACCGTGGAAGTGAAACCAATTCCACTCTAAAAAAGAGGAGGTTGACTATGTCACTCGTCCGCTGGGATCCGTTCCGTGAGCTGGAAGATATGTCAGAACGGCTGAACCGGGTGTTCGCCCGTCCGTCGATTCGTGCAACGGGCACGAAGGAACATTTGACGGTCGCCGATTGGATACCGACCGTTGATATCAGCGAAACCGATGATGAGTACTTGATCAAGGCCGAGCTTCCCGAGGTCAAAAAGGAAGACGTCAAGGTCACGGTGGAAGACGGTGTGCTGACCATGCACGGGGAGCGGCGCCAAGAGAAAGAAGAAAAAGGCAGGAAATATCACCGAGTCGAGCGATCGTATGGAAGTTTTGTACGGAGCTTTACTTTGCCTGAATCGGTCGATGAAACGGGAGTTAAGGCCGAGTACAAGGATGGTGTCTTGAATTTGCACCTACCGAAAGTGGAAAAAGTGAAGCCCAAAGCGATCGAGGTAAAAGTGGGATAAGAAAAGAGATTCAGTCAACATCTTCTCCGTCATGTCGAGAGGGCCCACCGTCGGTGGGCCCTCTTGTTTTTACGATAGGGATGAGAAAAGTGAGGGATCGGCACTTATTTGGCAGTGCGCTCGACTCCGGCTCTGAGGTCATCAGCCGGAGGCACGACGCTTCTGACGGAATTGAGGACGACCAACGCCGCTACCACAAGAACAACGAGAATTCCCCCCACATACAACCAGACCTTGTCCATAACATCCTCCTTTGGTTGAAGGTTGTTCCGGCCGTGAGGCCTATGTTGAGCAAGCACATTGGCCACACTTCTTGCGGCTAGGAAAAGCCGGTGTCTGTGGGTAAATCGCTCTTCACGCCGACAAATTCCAGCCTGGGAAGCTGCCAGGTGATGATCCAAGTCTAATCATGAGAGGCTCATTTGAAAATT
>JAIWOH010000087.1 GCA_020216985.1 Nitrospira sp. | reverse complement strand
GTTTCATTCAGTCGATCGAGGACGATCTGGTCAATGAGAACGGGATCATGGACCTTTGGGTCCGTGAAGCGCGGCTGTTCAAGTACGGCTCCGGGACCGGCACCAATTTCTCCAAATTGCGAGGCGAGGGGGAGGGGCTGTCCGGCGGAGGCAAGTCGTCGGGTCTGATGTCTTTTCTCAAGATCGGCGATCGGGCCGCCGGCGCGATTAAGTCGGGCGGAACGACCAGGCGCGCCGCCAAGATGGTCTGTCTGGACCTGGACCACCCCGACATCGAAGAGTTTATCGAGTGGAAAGTGATCGAAGAACAGAAGGTCGCGGCGATGGTGACCGGGTCGAAAATTTGCGCGCAACGCTTGAACGGCGTGCTGAAGGCGTGCCACGTCGTCGACGGCCAAGGGGCCTTAAAACTGGACCTCGATCCCAAGACGAATCCGATCTTGCGGGAAGCCTTGGCGCAGGCGCGAAGAGACATGGTGCCGGAGGCCTATATCCAGCGAATGTTTTCCTACGCACAGCAGGGGTTCACACACTTCGTCTTTCACGAATACGACACCAATTGGGACGGCAAGGCCTATCAAACCGTGTCGGGGCAGAATTCAAACAACAGCGTGAGAATACCCAACGAGTTTTTCGCCGCCCTTGACGCCGATGGCGATTGGCATCTCACGCGCCGGATCGACGGCAAGGTCTGCAAAACCCTCAAGGCCCGCGATCTGTGGGATCGAATCGCCTGGGCCGCGTGGGTCTGCGCGGATCCCGGGACCCAGTACGATACGACGATCAACGAATGGCATACCTGTCCCGAAGACGGGCGAATCAATGCGTCGAACCCTTGTTCGGAGTACATGTTTTTGGACGATACGGCCTGCAACCTGGCCTCGCTCAACCTGGCGGCGTTTTATACCGTCGACGGGCGGTTCGAGTTGGAAAACTTTCGGCACGCCGTGCGGCTGTGGACGATCGTGTTGGAAATCAGCGTGTTGATGGCGTCGTTTCCCAGCCGGTCGATCGCGGAGAAGAGCTATCGGTTCAGAACGCTCGGTTTGGGGTATGCCAATTTGGGCACGGTGTTGATGCGTCAAGGGATTCCCTATGATTCACCCAAGGCCCGCGCGATCTGCGGCGCCATCAGCGCCGTCATGACCGGCGAGGCTTACGGCACGTCGGCGGAAATGGCCGCCGAATTGGGGCCGTTCCCGGGCTACGCGAAGAACCGCGATCACATGCTGCGGGTGATCCGCAATCACCGCCGGGCGGCCTACAACGCCCCGCGCGAGGAATATGAGGGACTGACGATCAAACCGACGGGGATTCAACCGGAGAATTGCCCGCCCGATCTGCTGATCGCCGCCAGACGGGCGTGGGACCGGGCGCTCGAGCTGGGGACGGCCTACGGGTATCGTAACGCGCAAGTGACGGTCATCGCGCCGACCGGCACGATCGGATTGGTGATGGATTGCGACACCACCGGCATCGAGCCGGACTTCGCTCTGGTGAAATTCAAGAAATTGGCCGGCGGCGGGTACTTTAAGATCATCAATCAGAGTTTGCCGCTTGCGTTGTCGACGCTGGGGTACACGGAGGGACAAGTCCAGGACATCGTGCGCTACTGCGTCGGCGCGCAAACCCTCAAGCAGGCGCCGTTCATCAACCATGAATCGTTGCGGTCGAAGGGATTCGACGACGAGGCGCTGGCCCGTGTCGAAAACGGCCTGGCCCAGGCGTTTGATATCCAGTTCGCCTTTAACAAATTCGTGTTGGGGGAGTCTTTTTGCACGGAGAAATTGGGGTTCAGCGAAAGCCAATTGAACAGTCCCTCCTTCAATCTGCTCAAGGCGCTCGGCTTCACGCAGGAAGAAATCGCCGCCGCGAATGATTACTGTTGCGGGACGATGACGGTGGAGGGGGCGCCGCACTTGAAGGCCGAGCACCTGCCGGTCTTCGACTGCGCCAATCGCTGCGGTCGAATCGGCCGCCGCGCCATCGCCGTCGACGCCCACATCCGCATGATGGCCGCGGCGCAGCCGTTCATCAGCGGCGCGATCAGCAAAACGATCAACATGCCGCACGACGCCACGGTCGAAGACGTCAAGAACGCCTATCGGCTGGCTTGGGAAAGCATGGTCAAGGCGGTGGCGATTTATCGGGACGGCTCGAAACTGAGCCAGCCGTTGAGCGCCTCGACCGATAACGGAAAAACGGCGGAGGCCGCGGGCGCGGTGGAGGCGGCCGCGGAGAAAGTCACTGAGCGCGTGCTGGTCCGCTACCTGGCCAAGCGGCGGCCGTTGCCGAGCCGGCGGAACGGCTATACGCAGAAGGCGGTCATCGGCGGTCACAAACTGTATCTCCGAACCGGCGAATACGAGGATGGAACCGTCGGCGAGATCTTCCTCGACATGCACAAGGAAGGGGCGGCGTTCCGAAGCCTCATGAATTGTTTCGCCATCGCCATTTCTCTCGGCTTGCAACACGGAGTCCCGCTCGAAGAGTTCGTCGAAGCGTTCGTCTTCACCAGGTTCGAGCCCAACGGGCCGGTCAAGCTGAACGACCGCATCAAAATGTCGACCTCGATCATCGACTATATTTTCCGGGAGCTGGCGATCACGTATCTGGACCGCTACGACCTGGCGCAGGTCAAGGAAGAGGATCTGCGGATGGATTCCATGAAAAAGGACGACATGGATCCTGAGTGCGTGGAAGAGGAGGCGGACCTCAAGACCTTGGCCACCTCCACGGTTCTCACGGAGCATCTGCCCGCTCGTCGGAACGGAGGGAGAAGCAGAAGTCATGACAATGGTCACAGCGTGGCCAGACAGGTCGAAATCAAGCGCGAGACCCTGACCCTGACGGAGGTGCAGAGCGCCAAGGTGAAGGGATACGAGGGAGACCCCTGCCCCGAGTGCAAACAGTTCACGATGGTCCGCAACGGCACTTGTCTGAAATGCGTGAGCTGCGGCGCCACAAGCGGCTGCTCGTGATGTAGAACTGGCTCCGCTTGTTCAGACAGTCTTTGTCCGTTCATAAGTAGCGCCGACGGATAAGGCCTGCAGGGGAGTGAACCGTGCAGGCCGGCTTTCCCGTAGATTTTCCCCTCAATTGAATTCTGAGTGCGGTTTCTTGAGCCCTGTGCAATGATCGTGCGGTCGATGCGCAGCATGAGGCATCATTCACCAGCGCCGTAGATATAAACCTGGCTTGATCTATTGGCCTTGGGTTCACCTGTCTTGGCGACAATCGACTGGAGTCGTAGCGCGGTTTTGCAATCGAAATCAAGGACAGCTTCGGTATCTCTTCTGATACAAGCCTGTTGAATCCATGACGTCCTGTATCACGTATTTCGTGGGGCAACAAGAGCGGATCGCTGTGCCAATCACGAGATTAAGAGCAACGTCCCGCTATTCTTGTCACACCTTCCGCGTTGGTATCCAGCTTGCTTTCTCTTTCCGACTCAAGCCCACCCAACACGAGCGGAGGAATGGGGGTGATGTTGCCGGCACACGCGATTCAGATAAAACGAGGCGCTGCGGGACGGCTTGTTGTCCTCCTCCCGTACTCCGCCAAGCGCCTGGCAAAGATCAAAACCATTCGTGGCCGCCGCTGGCATCAGAGTGAGAAATGCTGGACCGTTCCGCATACCGACAACATGCTGGAGCACGTGCTGGCACTCTTTTCTGGGGAGCAGGTTAAGATCGATCCGTCGCTTCGTCCAGCAAAGACACCCCACGATCGAGAGCCGCCACATGAACCACAGAGTCTTCCGACGGCGCCACACATTCCCGCGCTTCTGAACCAGGTCCGCCAAGCCATTCACGCCAGGCATTTTAGCCTTCGAATCGAGGATGCGTATGGTGGGTGGATCAGGCGATTCCTCACCTCTACCCACACCCATCATCCAACAGAGTTGGGCGAAGCAGAGATCGGCCACTTCCTATCATGCCTGGCGAGCGACGCGCATGTCAGTGCCTCGACCCAGAATCAGGCCTTGAATGCCTTGTTGTTCCTGTACCGTGAGGTCTTGGGAAAGGACATCGGATACGTGAACGGCGTGGTCCGAGCCAAAAAGCCAAAACGGTTGCCCGTGGTGCTGACACGAGAGGAAGTCAAACGCGTGCTCAGCAGCTTGAGCAGCACTCCCTGGTTAATGGTGATGTTCCTGTATGGCGCGGGGCTGCGTCTGCTGGAGTGTTGCCGCCTGCGAGTCAAAGATATTGACTTTTCTCAGAATCAGATCGTGGTTCAGGCCGGCAAGGGAGACAAGGACCGCTATACCACGCTGCCTGCGGCGGTCAAGGAGCCGGCCCTTCGTCATCTCCAAATGGTCAAGCGTCAACATGAAGATGATCTCAAGAGAGGTTTGGGCGATGTCGCCTTACCCAATGCCTTGGAACGGAAGTATCCCAATGCCGCGAAGGAGTGGGCATGGCAATGGGTCTTTCCCGCCACCAGCCATTACACCGATCGCATCACCGGTGAACGGCGCAGGCACCACCTGCACGAATCCGTCCTCCAGCGTGCTTTCAAGACAGCCAGACTGAAAGCCGGGATTTCCAAGCCGGCAAGCTGCCATACGTTGCGCCACTCCTTTGCCACCCACCTGCTGGAGGACGGGTATGATATTCGGACGGTCCAAGAGCTGCTGGGCCACAGGGACGTGAGCACGACGATGATCTACACACATGTCCTAAACCGTGGCGGCCGAGGAGTCCACAGCCCGGCTGACCGCCTGTGATAGGACCTGCCAACACCCTGGCAGATAGGGCAGAGAGCTGTGAAGGTGCGCCGAGATAGGCTGACCAAGCATGCAGTGTTTGTCAGGCTCCAGAGGGGTGGAAAAAGTTTTGCTGACTATGGGAAAAGCTTATTAGGATTGGCCAGAATTAAGAAGCCAGTTAGACGGGATAGGCTGACCAATCTACTCAATAGTTATGCGGCAGTCAGGAGTCAGTGCCTTGCCTAAATGTTCTGTTTTCATCGCAACAAGCCTCGATGGATTTATCGCCCGTGAAGACGGTGCTCTTGATTGGTTGCCTAGTAGTGATGGAGCGTCGGGTGGAGAGGACTACGGTTACAAATCGTTCTTTGAATCGATTGATGCTTTGATTTTCGGTCGCAAGACATATGAGCATGCTTCATCGTTTGCGGAATGGCCCTACACTGGGAAGAGAGTTGTAGTGCTAAGCAGCCGTTATCCAAAAACGCTACAGCCCATTACACACAACGTCGAAGGCACGTCGTTGCCCCCGCGGAACTTACTATCTGAACTGGAAAGCAGAGGTGTGCAACATATCTATGTCGATGGCGGCACTACCATTCAAAGCTTTCTTCGCGACAGGCTGATTGATGAGTTAACAATCACACGGGTTCCCGTTCTCATTGGCGAAGGCATTTCCTTGTTTGGTGCTACCGGCCATGACATCAGGTTAAGCCATATCTCAACGAAAGCATTTCCGTCCGGCTTTGTCCAAAGCAAATACCGGGTAGACAATGCCGCATAACAACCCCATCAACACGGACAGTGAAAAGTGGCGCTCCTTCGTCGCCCCGCTTTTCACTGCCGGTTATGGCGAACGTTAGGCGTCATGTTCAACGCTCTCCCGGTCCTCGAAACACAGCGCCTTTCCCTGACAGGTGCGCGGCACGACGACCTGAAGACGTTGCAGGAGCACTGGGACGATCCTCTCGTTCGCCGTTATCTCTTCGACGACCAGCCGGTTGACGAGGCGCTTGCCAAAGTTGTACTGGACGCCTGCCTTGATGGCGTGCAGCAAGGCCACGGTTTGTGGCTACTAACCGAAAGAGGCTCTCAAGACTTCGTTGGGTCCGCTGCCCTGATCCCAACGTCCGTAGCGGCCGAATACGAACCATTGCTCAAGGGCCTGCTCGAACCGATGATCTCTTTGGCACCTATTCGCTGGGGTAACGGCCTAGCGACGGAGGCGCTGTCAGCCGTACTTGGCCATGCGTTCAAGACGTTGACTGTCGCGTCCGTAGCTGCTGTTAACCACCTTCCCAATGCGGCTTCCGAAAGAATGCTCCTTCGTGCAGGGTTCACTGCTCTCAGCGAAGTGGCGGGTCCAAAATACCGGCTTCGAACCTTCATCATCCAGAGACACGCTTGGCTCGCGCGCCATGACGCCTAACACCTCGCTCAAGCCGACGCGTTACGGCAGCCACCGCCTGGCCGCTCCGGGCTATCGCTTTAATCTTTCTATCGCGGCCAATCGACGCCTGCCTCCGTGCGCGGCTCAGCTCGAACGTTAGGCCGCGAAGGAGGAACGGGAGTTACGCATGAGCGATCAATGGTACTTCGCGTACGGCAGCAACCTCGTGAGCGACCAGAAGGAGAACCGTACCGGTCCCATAAGAGCACAGTCGCGAGCTCGCCTTGACAGGTACCGGATTGCATTCAACAAGAGGGGTACTGATGGCACGGGGAAGGCGAATATCGTCCCGGACCCGAGTGGAACAGCCTGGGGCGTAGTCTACCTATGCTCACCCAACGCCCTCAAGGCTATGGACAGGCATGAAGGAGTCTCGGGTGGTCACTACGTCAGAAAAACGGTACGCGTCAGAGCTGATGGCGGCGAGGAACTGGATGCTGTCACCTACGTTGCAGGGAGCGCTTTCATCGACAACTCGCTCGCTCCGAGCCAGGAGTACCTTCAGACCATCCTCCGAGGGGCAAAAGAGGATGGTCTCCCAGAGAAATACATCCGCCACCTTGAGGCATTGGGGAACCAGACCAATGCGGGAGATAATCACGGTCCGGCCTAACCCGCCGCTGCAGCCGACACCGCCTTCGGCGGCGCGGCTGAGCGGCATGCCGTTAGCCAGCGCCCACGGCTTGTGCTATCATTTGAGCGTTGCTGGACCGGAGACTTGCCTCATGCATCACGAATTCACCGCTATTTACGAGCACGACGGAGAGTGGATCGTCGCCTATTGTCCCGAAGTGCCGGGCGCGAATGGGCAGGGACGGACGAAGGATGAGGCGCGGACGAGCCTGGCAGACGCGATCGCGCTGATCCTCGAGGATCGCCGCGACGATGGGCTCCGTGGCGTACCGCCCGAGGCTGAACGCGAGACCATCACGGTCGAGGTTCACGCCGCGTGAAACGGAGTTCGCTGCTTCAGCACCTGCGCCGTCACGGTTGCGTGCTGAAGCGCGAGGGCCGCGGTCACTCGCTCTGGACCAATCCTGCGACCGGCCTTGTCGAGGCAGTGCCCCGACATACTGAAATCGCCAATGGGCTCGCTCGAAAAATCTGCCGCGGCCTTGGCATTCCAGAAGTCGGCTCCGATGACCATGCTAGCTAACGAACGCCGAAGCTGACAACCGACCTGCGGATTGCGCAGGGCTTCGCCCTGTCCGGTTATTGATTCGTTTGCAGCTTTAGGCCTCTCAGCCGATAACCAGTCACCAATGGAGCCGTTGAAGATGGAGAAAGCCTTTGCCGAACACTTTGCGGCGGATTGGATTGCCTCGTGGAATGCTCATGACCTCGAACGAATTCTGTCGCACTACGCTGACGATTTTGAAATGTCGTCGCCTGTAATTATTCAAGTCGCCGGTGAGCCGTCGGGTACGCTCCGAGGAAAAGCTGCCGTTGGCGCATATTGGAAAAAGGCACTGGGGCTGATCCCAGACCTCCAATTTGAGCTTCTCTCAGTTCTTGCTGGCGTCAACTCCATTACTCTATACTATAAAGGTGCTCGGGGCCGGCTAGCCGCCGAAGTGTTTCACTTCGGTCCAGACAATAGAGTCGTTCGTGCCTTTGCTCACTATGCCGTTTAGTTGGTAGCCAAGTGGCGTCATCCCAATGAACCATCGAGGCCCAACCCATCATTCCACCGGACCTGCGCGAAAAGCCGCGCAGGCCGGTGAATTCAGACGTTGGGCGACACGGGAGGCGCAGTGGTTAGCTGGGTAATACGGGACCAATTAGCTCGAAGCAGTCGCCCTGGTTACGCCGACGAGCGTGACGCCATGGTTGCGAGGATGGATGTCGACCGTTGGTTGGAGAAGGTGCGCAGTGTCGGTATCAAATCGATCATCTGCCTTCTCGCCGAGGACCAGCTCGTACTCTACTCGTCGCTTCCATCGGGTCTGGTAGCCTACTACCAACAGGCTGGTTTCTCGGTCGCTCATATTCCTGCTCACGATTATCAATCGCCGCCGCTCACCGCGCGTCATCTAGAGCAAATCTGGAATGCATACCAGTCTCTACCGAAACCGGTGTTAGTCCATTGCAGTGCGGGACGCGACCGCACCGGGTGTGCGATCAAATACATCACCGACCGTGTTGATGGTGTCGCCTAACCAGCTGCTGGAGCGAGGCAGACATAAAGGGACATTCTGGTTTTTTACTACACGAAGTGTAGTCGCTCTCCTCGAGAAAAGAAGAATGCCCTCTCATTCTCCCTCCTCGTTCGCCAACAGTGTCAGCGATAAACTTCCCGACGGTGCCCGATTTTGATCACCATGACCAGCAGGTCGGCGTCGTGCAAAGTATAGAGAATCCGGTAATTGCCTTGGCGCACACGGCATTGTTCACGGCCAGAGAGCTTTTCGCAGCCAGGAGGCCGGGGGTCGGTCGCAAGTCCCTGAATCCTAGCCACAACGCGTTGCCGGTCCTTTTGGGGAAGGGTCTCGATTTCTTTGGCCGCTGAGGGCTTGATTTGGAGTCTATAGCTTGCCACGGCGCCGGAGATCCTCCAGAACCGTCTCGAAATCAAGGTTCGGCTCCTTGGCACGGCTTCGGAAAGCAGCCAAGTCTGCGGCATCTTCCGCCAGGATTAGCTTCACCGCCTCGTTCACGAGGTCCGAGACGCTCTGATCGGTCTCCGCCGCCTTGATGCGAAGAGCTCGATGCAGTGCAGGGTCCAGATAGATGGTGGCACGTCGGACGCTACTCATACGAAGGCAATTTAGCGTTATAACGTCAAGACGTCAAGTCGTTACAAGTTGATCATTGGTGATGCCGGGAAGGCCAAGGGGACATTCTGAGCTGGCCCAGGTTTGACGGACGCTTGAAAAGATGGCTCGATAGCCCCGAGGAGGTGCGACATGGGTTAACGACGACGGTTCACTCCAGAATTTAAGCGACAGGCAGTCCGGCTGCTCAATGCCAGCCAACGACCGGCTGCCGAGATTGCCCGTGAACTCGGCAGCCGGCGCAATCGTCTCTACAAGTGGCAGAGAGAGGTGGAGGTGACCCTTCATGGCGGCGCGTTTCCCCGATCGGGTCGACAAGTGGAGTCAGCGGCGGAACTCGCGTGAGAACATAAGGGGGACATTCTGGTTTTTTATTGCACGATCACTATCCGGAGAAAATAAGAATGTTTCCTTTTTCTCTCCTAGAACGACCTGAGGCTTGTCTTTTATACGCCAAAGGCGTATTCTTCGCCCGTGTTCACATTCATCGAATCGTCCATTTTTGAGTGATTGCTTCCCGCATACTTGGACGACGATGAGTACTCCGACCGGCAACAGTTCTTGATGCAACATCCGCACGCCGGCGAAGTTGTCCTGGTTTGGGAGGGGTTCGGAAGGGGCTCGGAAGGTACGTTGGTCCCGTCGTGATACAGGTAAGCGAGGAGGTCTTCGGGTCATCTATTTTGTGCGGTATCGGCCCAATGAGTTCTGGATGCTGACGCTCTACGCAAAAACGAGGCACGAGAACATCCCTGTGCACATTCTCAAGCAACTAGTGGGGGCATTTCGAAATGGGTAAAAAACTGACCGGCAAGGCACTCGCCGACTTCGAGGCTAAACGCAATGTGTGGCAAGAGGTCCTAGACAGTGTGCGGGAGATTAAAGCCGGTGGAAGCAAACGGGCGGCCGTCGATGCCAAATCGTATGTTGTCCGAGTGCGGTTAAAGAGCGGGTTGTCGCAGACGGAGTTTGCCGCGGCATTGGGCGTGTCGAAGCGCACTCTTGAGCAGTGGGAGCAAGGCCGCCGACAACCGTCAGGGGCCGCGAAGCAGTTGCTGAAGA
>JAIWOH010000086.1 GCA_020216985.1 Nitrospira sp. | reverse complement strand
TAGCCGAACGTCATCCTGAAGTCCTCGCTGAAGTGGCGGCATAAAAAATAAAAGATAAAGGGGGGCAGAAGTCTTTTTAACGAAATCGCCCGCCCACTACGCCTGAACCGGAGGCCCTCCGCACCAGCGTGCAACGGCCGTAGGCTGTTCAGTGACGAGATCTGATCGATGGTTTTCTGCTCGGAGTCCATTCCGAAGTCGCGCTTCACGGCATGAATCTTCTGCTGATGACTTATTGGGGAACGGACAGGCATATTGGCCGATACTATCGTTCGCATTGACAGGATGATGATCCATCTATATATAGATGAGCATTCCTCACGCCGAACGGGTGATACGCTGTAAACAAGATAGTGACATGGTGTTCCCCGACGGACGGTGAAGGGCGAGGCGCGAACAAGATGGACGTATTAATGCCTGAAATTGTATGGTCCAATCTGGACGTTGATGAAATAGCCGACATCGTACAAACTTCATACGGAGTCGCAGGGTATGCCTACCACGACGCAGTTCGTCGTCAGCAGTCTCAGTAAACCCGGTGTGTTGGCTAAAGTGGCATCGGTCTTGGGGGAGGCGGGAGTCAACATCAAGGCGTTTTCCGCTCCCGAGGTGACCGGCAGAGGCAAACTCCGTCTGTTGGTTGCCGACGTCGAAGGGGCTCGGGCCGCGCTCAAGGCCGCGAAGATCAGGTTTGCCGAGGAGACGGCGCTGTTGCTGAGTCTTGAAAACAAACCGGGCGCGCTCAAAGAAGTGGCTGATCTGTTGAACAAACATCGCATCAACATCAAATGCGGATACTGCACGCCGTCCAGGGAAGGGAAACGGGCTATCGTGGTTCTGACTGTTTCCAACACCAACAAAGCGTTGACGGTCCTTCGCAATCAATCCCTTGATGAGTTTTGACCCATGCGGCCGCAGCCGCTTGCGCGAATCGTCCACGGATTGGCTGCTGCAGCCGCTCTCTGCGGCGCTCTTGCCCTTCAAAGCTGCAGATCGTCTCCTGCTCAGGTCGATCACCCTCCGGGCTACCCAATCGGGTTTATCCAACGGGGCGTCGCTTCGTGGTACGGGCCTGGCTTTCACGGGAATAAGACCGCCAACGGCGAACAGTACAACATGCACCAGTTGACCGCCGCCCATCGAACATTGCCGCTGGGCTCCGTCGCCGTCGTCCGTTCCTTGACGTCCGGCCGTCAGGTGACGGTACGGATCAATGACCGAGGTCCTTTTGTGAGGGGGCGGGTGCTGGATCTGTCGCTGGCGGGAGCAAAAGCCATCGGGATGACGGGGAGAGGAACCGATGAGATCGAATTGCGGGTGATCGGCTATTCTCCTCGGCCCGGCGGCCCGGGATCGCTCAGAGTGCAGATCGGCTCGTTCTCCGATCCGGAGAATGCCAAAACGCTCTTCTCCCAGGCCCAGGCTGAATTTCCGGGCGGTCGCATTACCCGAGTCGATTTGCCGGAAGGGCGTCGCTATCGGGTCCAGATCGGGCAATTCAGGACGGAATCTGAAGCCCAAGCCGCCTCTGCTCGTTTGGATCGCAAGCTGAACGTCGAGTCGTTCGTCGTGCGGGACGATGGATAAAGCAACCGCGCCGATGATTTATAATCCATTGATTTATTGTGATTTTTTTGCGAATCGCTTGCCTCGACTCTTCCCCTATGGTAGATGTATCGGTGCTGGAGAATATTGGAAATCCGTAGGAGACTCCCCAAAATGGTGATACAACTTGCTCCTCGTCATGATGCACGCCCGGTTTCCCGACAGTCCGCTTCGATAGAACATCCTTAAACAACGATCACAAATGGATATCCTGATCCTTTTAGGATTGATAGGGTTGTCCGTCGTTATTTCCACCGCCGAAATCGGGTTTTTCGCGGTCAACGAAACACGGCTGAGGGCGCTGGCCCAGAACGGCAGCAAACGGGCCGCGAAGGCGCTGCTCCTCAGAAGCGACCCCCAGAAATTGCTGTCCACCATTCTCGTCGGCGACCGTCTCGTCAGCACGGCGATCCCCATGTACGCCACTTTTATGACGCTGAATATCTATGGCGGGAAAAGTGTCTTTGAAGAAGCCATCGCTATTATGGTCGGGCTGCTGACGTTCGTGCTCCTTGTGTCGGTGGATGTGATCCCCAAAACGCTCGCCGCCAAGTTTGCGGTCCCGGTCACCTTGAATATGGCCTACCCCGTGTATTGGGTTCAGGTGCTCATGAAGCCATTGCTCTTCGTGATGGTTCCCCTCATTTATAAGTTGACGGGAGGAAAAGGGCTCACACTGCCGTTGGTGACGGAGGAAGAGCTCAAGATCATGTTGGATCAAGGGGGGAAAGCCGGAGAGCTTGAGGTCGAAGAAGTCAAGATGATCAAAAACGTCTTTCAGTTGAAAGACATCACGGCCGAGGACGCCATGACCCCGCGCATTTACGTCTTTGCGCTGGAGGGGTCGCTGCGGCTCAAGGACGCTGAGGAGCTGCTCTACAATTCAAAGTACTCGAGAATTCCCATCTACGACGGCACGCTCGACAACATTACCGGTATCCTCTATAAGACCAAAGCCCTCATTGAGCTGGCCAAAGGGCACTCGGACCTGCGATTGCAAGAGATCGCCCAGCCCCCTCTGTTTGTCCCGGCGGGAAAGACCGCGGACGATTTGATGAAACAGTTTCAGCAGGAAAAGCGGCACATGGGGATCGTCGTCAACGAATTCGGCGGGGTCATGGGATTGGTCACCCTTGAAGATCTGCTGGAAGAGGTGGTCGGGGAAATCGTCGATGAAACCGACATCACCGAAGAGCTGATCAAACGTATCGGGAAAAACCAGATCCTGGTTCACGGGCGCACCGAAGTCCGCAAGGTGAACGAATTTCTCAAGGTCGATCTCGGCGACGATGCCTTAACGATCGGGGGGCTGATCCAAGAGAACCTGGGCCGCATCCCGAAGACCGGCGAAGAAATCCGGATCGAGAATTGTCGCCTGGTGGTTCATGAGGCCGATCCCCGTTCAATTCGCAGCGTCCAGATCTTTAAAGAGGAAAAGGCGCCCGTGTCGGTTGAGACGCCTCCCACCTTGAATCCGGTGAGTTAAGAAGATCGGGGCCGTTGAACCAGCGTAAGGAATTCCTGTTCGGTCAGGATCGGGATGCCCAAAGTCTTGGCGTGGGCCAGCTTCGAGCCGGGATCGGCGCCCGCCACGACGTACGAGGTTTTTGAGCTGACGGCGGAGGAGACCGTGCCACCCAGCCGTTCGACGAGAGTTGTGGCTTCATCGCGGCTCAACGTGTCAAGCCCCCCCGTAAAGACGAAGCTTTTCCCCGACAACGGCAAGGATGAGCCTTCCCTTGGCAAGGAGGCCTGCTCAATGAGCATCCCGGCTTTGAGCAACCGATCGATCACGTGTCGGTTCGAAGGTTCTTGAAAATAGGACACCAGGCCGGCCGAGATTTCCGGGCCGATTTCTTTCACGGCTTGTAAGCGGACTTCGTCAGCTTGCATCACGGCCTCGAGCGAGCCGAATTCCCTTGCCAAGACCGATGCGATATGCCGACCCACTTGACGAATTCCAAGTCCATAGAGAAACCGATCCAGGGGGACGGTTTTGCTCCGCTCGATGGCTTCCAGCAACAGTGTCGCCGAACGGTCGGCGAAGCCATCAAGTTCCAGGAGTTGCTCCCGTTTGAGATGATAAAGATCCGCCAGATCCCGAATCAGCCCTCGGTCAACAAGCTGGGCGACCGTTTTTTTGCCCAGGCCCTCGATATTCATCGCCCCTTTTGACGCAAAGTGCTCAATGGCGCCTTTCAACTGGGCCGGACAGGTCGCGTGGCCGGTGCAGTAGTAGTAGGCGCCTTCTCGCGCAACCGTCGACCCGCAGACGGGGCAGTGATCCGGCATCGTGAACGGAGCGGCACGCATCTCGCCGGGAATCGGCACCCGCTCGGCGATAGCCGGAATGACATCGCCGGCCCGTTCGACCTTGACCGTGTCTCCGTCGCGCACGTCCTTCCGCGCCACTTCATCGGCGTTATGCAGTGTCGCTCGACTGATGGTCACGCCGCCGACTTCGACCGGATTCAAAAGAGCCAAGGGGGTCAGAGTGCCGGTCCGGCCCACAGAGACGATGATCTTATGGATTTTGGTGATTTCTTTTCGGGGGGCGAACTTGTAGGCAATGGCCCAGCGGGGGCTTCGGGATTTCATACCGAGTCGAGCCTGTAAATCGCGCCGGTTGACCTTGACGACGATTCCGTCGATTTCGTACGGGAGCTCGTCCCGGCGCCGTTCGGTCTCACGGTGGAAGGCCGTCACGTCGTCGATCGTCCGGCACAACCGGCGGATGAGGGGAGTCGGAAATCCCCAGGCTGCGAGCGCCTCCAATTCCTCCCAGTGAGACGGAGGCGGATCGCCCGTCATGGCCATGATTTCGTAGCAGGTGACCACCAGCGGGCGCTCGGCGGTGACACGCGAGTCCAATTGGCGAAGTGAACCGGCCGCGGCGTTGCGCGGGTTGGCGAAGGGTTCGTCGCCTCGCTCCGCCATTCGGCGATTCAAGGCGTGGAAATCGTCGAGCCGCATGTACACCTCGCCCCGCACCGCCAGATGGTTCGGCGGACGGCCCTCAGCCGGCAAGCGGAGCGGCAAGGACCGTATCGTCCGGAGATTGATGGTGACGTCTTCTCCCACCATGCCGTCTCCTCTGGTCGATCCCCTGAGGAAAAGACCGTCCTCATAGACCAGCTCGACGGACAGACCGTCGAATTTCGGCTCCGCCGCGTAGTCGAGCCGGTCCAGTTTCAGTTCCCGCTTGACTCGTTGATCGAACGCCAGGACTTCTTGGAGATCGACCAGGGAGTCCAGACTCAACATCGGCCGTTCGTGCGACACCTTGCCCAACTCGTCCAATGGGGGTGCGCCGACCCGTTGCGTCGGAGAATCCGGTGTGACCAACTCGGGATGGGTCTGTTCGAGATCGAGCAGTTCGCGAAACAGGCGATCATATTCGCTGTCGGAAATCTCCGGCCGGTCTTTGACGTAGTAGAGGTAGTCGTGGCGTCTGATCTCGGATTTGAGTCGGTCCAGCCGTTCTTTAACGGGAGAGCGCGTTTCAGATTCGGGGGGCGGGTTCTGATCGAAAAGATCGTGCTGCATGGGAACGGTGGCGCTGTCTGGCCGAGCGACCGTACCACAGGGTTGCGCGGGTGGTCAAACCGCGGAGCCTCGGCTCACTTTGACTTTTGCGCCGTCGGCCACTATTCTAATTCTTTCTCCGGGAGGCTGCCCAAGATCGGCCGAGGGGGCGGTTCGCGGTTCTATGAGGTCCCGAGGGATGAGGGTCGTCGGAAGGAGGAAGTGATGGAAAAAGGCGTGGCGACGGTCAATCGGAAGGCATGGGAGGTGCTGAACAGTTCGCCGGCCGGCATCTTGGTCGCGTGCGGCCTCCTGCTCGGCGGATGTGTGGTGTTGGAAGAAAAGTACGATGCGGAAAAGGCGCGGAGTTTGAATTTTCAGCGATTGCTGGCTCAAGAAGAACGGCGGGCCGCGGAATTGGAGAGCGAGGTGAAGCGGACCAAGCGTGAATTAGTGGAGTTCGAGGCCCGCAACCGGGAATTGCTTGCGCAAATCCAGTCGATCCGCGAACAAATGACGCGCCTCCAGGAAGAGACCGAAGCCGTGAAGGAAGCGGCGCTCCTTGAGCGGAAGGCCATGGAGGAGATGCGTAAACTGAGCGGCCAGACGGCAAAGTCAAAAAAATCGGATTTGCCGGCCGAGTCGCAGCCCTCCGGTGATAAGCCTCAGCCGACTCCACCGAAAGCGGCGAAAGGCGTAGACATACCCAAAGAGCCGATTCCATCCGGCAAGGGAGGGACGATCATCCATGTCGTCAAACCGGGGGAGACGCTGTTTCGCATCAGCCGGCGCTATGGGATCGAAACCGAGAAATTGAAACAGATGAATAAGTTGCCGGACGACATCATCGAAGTCGGCCAGCGATTGATCGTGGGAATCGAGTAACGGATCGCGCGGAATGGGATCGCAATCGTATTCGCTCAGCTTCGAGGATTTTCGTTCCCGCACGAAGGAGGGGAATCTCATTCCGTTGTATCGGGAGATTTTGGCGGACTATGATACGCCGGTGTCCGCCTTCGCCAAGATCGATCACGGCCCGTCGGCTTATCTGCTCGAAAGTATTCAAGGGGGAGAAAAGTGGGCACGGTATTCCTTTTTGGGAAGCGGCGCCACGACCGTGATCGTTGAAGATCGGGGCGATCTCCTTGTCAAGGAAGGGAAACGGACGAGGCGGATTCCAGGGCGCGGCGCTCCTCTCGATCGGTTGCGGGAATTCATGGAGGCCTATCGGCCCGTGACGGTTCCCGGTCTGCCTCGTTTCGTCGGAGGAGTCGTCGGTTATATCGGCTATGACATAGTGAGGACGTTCGAGGACATTCCGCCCCGACCGAAGGAGCGCCTCGACCTGCCGGATTTTGCGCTGTTGTTGACCGAAACGCTGCTGATCTTCGACAACGTCTCGCAAAAGATCAAGGTCGTGGCGAACGCGCACGTCAAGTCCGCCTCCGATCGCGACGTTCGCTCCGCGTATCGGGCCGCGATCGGGAACATCGAAAAGATGATCGCCCGGTTGCGTCGTCCTCTTCGTCAAGCACAGCCGAAGCGCCGTCGTTCTCCCCTCCGTTTTACGCCGAACATGAGTAGGGCGGACTTTGAAAAGATGGTGGAGACGGCGAAAGAGTACATCAAGGCCGGAGACATTTTTCAGTGCGTCTTGTCCCAACGGTGGGAGACCAATCTTCAAGCGCCGCCGTTTCAACTCTATCGGGCGCTGCGTGTCGTCAATCCGTCGCCGTACATGTATTATCTGCGCGTCGCCGGAGTCGAACTGATCGGGTCCTCGCCGGAGATTCTGGTCCGTTGCGAAGACGGGCTCATTTCGGTGCGTCCGATCGCGGGAACGAGGCGACGCGGGGCGACGCCGGAGGAAGATGTTCAACTGGAGCGGCGTCTCCTCGCCGACGCCAAAGAGCGGGCGGAGCACATCATGCTCGTCGATCTGGGCAGAAACGACGTCGGGCGTGTGGCCGAGCCTGGCTCGGTGCAGGTCGAATCACTGATGACCGTCGAACGGTATTCCCACGTCATGCACATCGTTTCAAACGTGACGGGGAAATTGGCTCGATCCAAAACCGTCTATGATGTGCTCAAGGCCTGTTTTCCGGCCGGAACCGTGTCCGGCGCGCCCAAAATCAGGGCCATGGAAATTATCGAGGAGTTGGAGCCGACGAAACGGGGTCCCTATGCTGGCGCGGTGGGGTACATCAGTTTTTCCGGCAACATGGATATGTGCATCAACATTCGGACTGTGGTCGTGTTTCGCCATCGAGCCTTCATTCAGGCCGGCGCGGGCATCGTCGCCGATTCGAGTCCCGAGCACGAGTATGAAGAGACCTGCAACAAGGCCAGGGCCATGATGAAGGCGATCGAACTGGCGGAGCAGGGATTGGAATAGGGTCGAGAGGGGAGGCGCGATGCGATTGTCGGTTGCAAGCCGGCGATCGGCTCCTTTCACGTTATGCTGTTGGTCATCGACAACTACGACTCATTTACCTACAACCTGGTGCAGTATCTCGGCGAGTTGGGCGAAGACGTCGTCGTCTACCGCAACGACGAGATCACGCTCGCACGGATTGAAGATCTGCGGCCCTCCCGCATCGTCGTTTCTCCCGGCCCTTGCACTCCCAAGGAAGCTGGCATTTCCGTCGAGGCGATCCGCACGTTCGCGGGAAAAATTCCGATTCTCGGCGTCTGCTTGGGGCATCAATCGCTGGCCGCCGCCTTCGGAGGAACCATCATCCGCGCTCCGCGCTTGATGCACGGCAAGACCTCGATGATCCGGCACGACGGCCGAACGATTTACCGGTCCCTGCCCAATCCGTTTGAAGCGACGCGATACCATTCGTTGATCGTCGATCGCGAGACCCTTCCCGGCTGTTTCGAGATTTCCGCGGAGACCGATGAGGGAGAAATCATGGGCATTCGCCACAAAACATCGGGCGCCGAAGGGGTGCAGTTTCACCCCGAGTCGATCCTGACGACCGCCGGGAAAGATTTGCTGAGGAACTTTCTAACACTGTGACCGTCCCCGCAGACTCATCGACATGATCAGAGACGCCATCGCCAAACTGGCCGACCGAAACGACTTGTCCGCGCAGGAAACGGAAGCGGTCATGGCTGAAATCATGGACGGGTCCGCGACTCCCGCGCAGATCGCCGCCTATCTCATGGGGATCAGGCAAAAGGGAGAAACGGTGGAGGAAATCGTCGGCTCGGTGAGGGCCATTCGTTCCCGCTCCGTTCGGATCAGGGTCGGCGCCAAGATCGTCGTCGATACCTGCGGCACAGGGGGGGACGGCGCTCAGACCTTCAATATCTCGACCGCCGCCGCGTTGGTGGCGGCCGGGGCTGGGATTACCGTGGCCAAGCATGGCAATCGGTCGGTATCGTCCAAGTGCGGCAGCGCTGACGTGTTGACCGAGCTGGGCGTCAAGATCGATTTGGAGCCGAATCACGTGGCCGACTGTATTGACGAGGTGGGGGTGGGATTTCTATTCGCGCCGCTTTACCACGAAGCGATGAAGCACTGCGCCGGGCCGAGACGCGACCTGGGGATCAGGACGATCTTAAACCTGCTGGGTCCGTTGGCGAATCCGGCCGGCGCCACCCATCAGGTGCTGGGCGTCTATGATGCAAAATGGACCGACGTCCTCGGGCGCGTCTTGCTGGACCTTGGCACCCAACATTGCCTGGTTATCCATGGAATGGACGGGTTGGACGAGATGACGTTGGCGGATCGGACGAAAGTGTCTGAAGGCAAGGCCGGCGTGGTGTCGAGCAACTTTATCGCTCCGGAGGAGTTCGGCCTGCGGCGCGTACAGCGAAAGGAGTTCGCGGGAGGGACGCCGGCCGACAACGCCCGTATCCTGCGGGACATTTTGCGGGGTTGTAAAGGACCGCCCAGGGACATCGTCTGTCTGAACGCCGCGGCCGCCATGGTGGTCGGAGGCAAGGCGAAAACGTTGCAGGACGGCTTTCGACTAGCACAACAGACGATCGACTCGGGTGCCGCCGCGGAAAAGTTGGAGCGACTGATTTCGTTTACGAACAAAGTCGGACGATCGTGATTCTTGATCGCATTCTGGAGCACAAAAAGGCCGAACTGCGGCACAAACAGAGCCGGTCGTATCTGGCCGAACTCAAAGCGATGATCCGGGACGCTCCGGCTCCGTTGGGATTTGCCGTGGCGCTCGACGCGACGAGGATCCGGCAAAGCCCCGCCTTGATCGCCGAGGTCAAAAAGGCGTCACCCAGCCTGGGGCTGTTGCGGGAGGAGTTCGCCGACCGGTTCGATCACGTGGCCATTGCCAAGACCTATTTCGACCATGGAGCGTCGGCGGTCTCGGTATTGACGGACAAAGACTTCTTTCAAGGCGATCTCCGCTATCTTCAGGACATCAAAAAGGCCGTGCCGCTCCCCGCGCTCAACAAGGAATTCATGGTCGGCGACGTTCAGTTCTACGAGGCGCGGGCCCATGGGGCCGACGCGGTGCTCCTGATCGTCGCGGCGCTGGAGCGCCGGCAGTTGGTCGACTATCACGCTTTGGCCTCCGGACTCGGCATGGACGTGCTGTTTGAGACTCATCATGAGCGGGAGCTGGATCTGGTGCTGGAATGGGTGCCGGATGCGAGATTGATCGGCATCAACAATCGCGACCTCAAGACCTTCACGACCGATCTGGACGTGACCGTTCGCCTGGCCAGGCGAATCCCTGCCGACAAACTCATCGTCAGTGAAAGCGGGATTCATTCCCGCCGGGACGTTCTGCGGTTGGTCGAAGCCGGCGTGCATGCCATGCTGGTCGGCGAGTCGCTCATCCGAGCGAAACGGACCGGTGAGAAGGTGCGCGAGCTGCTCGGTGTTTCGACC
>JAIWOH010000085.1 GCA_020216985.1 Nitrospira sp. | reverse complement strand
GACGATTCACGGTCGGCATGAGCGACAGGGAACGGGGATCGATTCATGGTGAAGGTCAAAATTTGCGGAATCACCGACGGTGAAGACGCGCGGGTGGCGGTCGAGGCCGGTGCCGATGCGCTGGGATTCGTGATGTATCGACAGAGCCCTCGCTATGTGAGGCCGGATACGGTGCGGGCCATCGTGGCATCGCTCCCACCGTTCGTCGTGCCGATCGGCGTGTTCGTCAATGAGGAGGCCGACCTTGTCAGGAAACTGATGGACGACTGCGGATTCGCCCTGGCCCAACTGCACGGAGACGAGACAACGTCCTACTGCGAGGCGCTTGGTCGGCCGGCCGTCAAAGCCGTTCGGTTGAAGGACCGGAGTTCGCTGCTGGCGGTGGCGGAATTCCATGGACGAGCGGGGGTGCGGGGGTTCGTCATCGACGCGTTTTCCGATCAGGCCTACGGCGGGACCGGTCGGACCGTCGATTGGACCTTGGCTGCTGAAATCGCCCGCACGGCGCCGATTCTCCTGGCGGGCGGACTGACGCCGGACAACGTGACCGACGCCGTTCGATCGGTCCGGCCTTATGGGGTCGACGTCAGCAGCGGCGTGGAATTGCGGCCGGGGAAGAAAGACCCGGCCAAAGTGAAATCGTTCATCGACGCAGTGAAGCTTGTGCCGTAAGGTCCCATGGCTCTATACTGCGTCGGTTGATCGCGGCCGACGGGTCGCGCGCTTTATCGCCCCTACTGACAAACAAATGGAGAGGTCGATGACAGCCTCGTTGCCGGACCGCCATGGCCGGTTCGGTCCCTATGGGGGCCGTTACGTGCCCGAAACTCTGATGCCTGCGCTGCTCGAGCTGGAAGCTCAGTACGCGAAGGCCAAAAAAGACCGGCGGTTTCAAACGGAGCTTGCCCATTATCTCAAACACTACGTCGGGCGCCCCACGAGCCTGTACCGAGCCGATCGATTGACCGCCACGTTGGGCGGAGCCAGAATCTACCTGAAACGCGAGGATTTGTGCCATACGGGGGCGCACAAGATCAACAACGCCATCGGCCAGGCGCTGCTCGCCCTGCGGATGAAAAAACCGCGTGTCATCGCCGAAACGGGGGCGGGCCAGCACGGGGTGGCGACCGCGACGGCGGCCGCGATGTTCGGGCTCCAGTGCGAAATTTACATGGGCACGGAGGACATGCAGCGGCAGGCGCTCAACGTCTTCCGCATGCGGCTGCTGGGGGCGACCGTGACGGGTGTGGATACGGGCAGCCGTACGTTGAAGGACGCCATCAGCGAAGCGATGCGCGATTGGACCACGAACGTGCGGACGACGCACTATGTGCTCGGCTCGGTGCTCGGCGCTCATCCCTATCCCATGATGATCCGAGATTTTCAGTCCGTGATCGGCCGCGAGGCGCGCAAACAAATTCTGGCGGCGGAAGGCAAATTGCCCGATTACCTTGTGGCCTGCGTGGGAGGAGGGAGCAATTCCATCGGCCTCTTCCATCCCTTTCTAAAAGACGAGAAAGTCAAGATGGTCGGGGTGGAGGCGGGGGGAGTCGGCATCGTGAGCGGCAAACACGCGGCGCGCTTCGCGGGCGGGAAACCGGGAGTGTTGCAGGGCACAATGACCTATCTGCTCCAGGACGACGATGGACAGATCAACCTGACCCATTCCGTCTCGGCCGGCTTGGACTACGCCGCCGTCGGACCGGAGCACAGTTTCTACCATGACCAAGGGCGCATCGAATACGCCCATGCGACGGACGAGGAAGCGTTGGAAGCCTTCGACTTGCTCACGCGTGAAGAGGGCATCATGCCCGCGCTGGAAAGCGCCCACGCCGTGGCGCACGTCGTCAAGCTGGCGCCGAAGATGAAAAAATCCCAAATCGTTCTCGTGAATCTCTCGGGCCGCGGGGACAAAGATGTGCAGCAGATCGCCCGCATGCGCGGCGTGGCGCTTTGAAAAGCAGGAAGGTGATTTGTGATCGGCTCTTCGCATCCGCAATCCAAGAGGGCGCGGCCATCCTCCCGTCCCAAGCCCCGTCCTTCTCACGGGCGACCTGATTCAAATCGACTTGATGCGACGTTTCGACGGTTGAAAGACGAAAAGAAGAAGGCGCTGATCGTGTACCTTATGGCCGGTGATCCGAGCCTTGAAGCAACGGAAAAGCTGGTATTGGCACTGGAGCAGGCCGGTGCCGACGTCATCGAGCTGGGCGTGCCGTTTTCGGATCCCATCGCCGACGGACCGGTCATTCAGCGGGCGGCCCAACGGGCGCTCGGCAACGGCGTGTCATTGCGATCGATTCTCACCATGGTCAAGTCCCTTCGGCAGCGCACGAACATTCCGATCGTGTTGATGCTGTATTACAATTCCATTTGTGCCATGGGCTATGCGGCCTTCTGCCAGGCTGCCACAGACGCCGGCGTCGACGGGGTGATCGTGCCGGATATGCCTCCGGACGAGGCTGGGCCGCTCAAGGGGCCGGCCGAGGAGGCCGGATTGCGGCTGATTTTTCTGCTGGCCCCCACCAGCACGAAGGATCGGCGAACGTTCGTCGCACGGCAGTCTCACGGATTCGTCTATTATGTGTCACTCACAGGAATTACCGGATCGAAACTCACCGACGTGGCCGACGTCGCTCAGAACGTCGAAAAAATCAGAAAGGTGGCGAGCGCGCCGATCGCCGTCGGCTTCGGTGTGGCGACCCCGAATGACGCGGCCCAGGTCTCACATTTTGCCGATGGCGTGATCGTTGGTTCGGCGGTCGTGCGGCGGATCGAAGAATGCCGCCAGGCCTCGGACATGGTCGAGCAGGTGGCGAAGTTCGTCACATCCCTCAAGATGGCCATGACACAGAAGCAGCGCCTAGTGCCGGAGAAACTTGTGTAAGCGGGCTTGAGGGAGAGATAAGAAAGCGAGGGGATGTTTTGTCAGGGGGTACTGTCCTCTGCCAGCGTATACCGTTGTTATGGCTATAGATCGGTCCAGACAGTACGGTGAATACCGTGCATGTCCCCCTTGAGGACATGCATCGCGTTCTGGTAAAGCATGGTGGCTGTCTAGGCTAGAGGAAGTGAACGGTCCATCCTATTTTTTAGATCAATGTCAGAAGCTCCGATCCCTTGGGGTTGTAGGTCCTCTTCAATGGTTAAGGAGGAGCAATGAAGATCCGTTGGGTACTCGGCTGGGCCTGGGGTGTTTTAGGGTTGTGTATGGTAGGCTTCCCCTCACAGGCGTCAGCCGTAATCATCAATCTGAACCCAGTTCAAACCGGTGCTTATACTTCCGATGGAATATGGACAGCGCCGACCTATATCACCGGCATCTCATTTGCCTACGGCCCTGAGGCGCGCAGCTTGGTGGCCTTCGATGTAAGCGGCCTTCCTGATGGCACGATTCACTCTGCGACACTCTCGCTGCAAAATCCCTATACCGTCAACGAGGTGGGAGGAGACCTCGAGCTGCGACTCTATGGTCTTCCAGGCATGACGCGGTTCAATTACACCGGCAATGGCTATCTCAACTTGTCAAACTTTTCGTTCATCGGAAGTAGTCTCTCACCCTTGTGGGGGACTACCTTTGTAGCCCCCGTTTTCTGGCCCGGCTCCACTGTCACCTTCGATTTGCCGGCAGGAGCACTTGATGCCTTGCGCCAGGCGTCGGATGGGAGCGGTCTCTTTAGCGGAGATTTCTTTGCTTTCGGGATGAGGATCGTCAAAGCTGATGCTCAAGAGCCGAAGCCCTTACAATATGTGTTTGGCGGCACGTCCGCTGGCGGAACCGTCGTGCGGCTGACTGTCGACGTAACACCGGTGCCCCTGCCGCCGGCGGTGTATTTGTTTGGCGCGGGGCTGGTGGGCCTGGCGGGCTTGACCCGGCGGCGGAGCTAGAGGCGGCGCGGGCCAAGAAGTCGGCGCGGCGTGAGCTGGCGGAAAAAGCCTCGGCCGGTCAGGGGCCGCTCCTGACTGGAACGCGCGGTGAGCCGGCGAACAGGGACGCTCGCCATCAGCGCAAGCCAGAAACCAGTGGGTCGATACAGGGGTATTCTCCTCACCCGGGCCGAGAGGCTTGCCTCCCGGCCCGGTTCGTTTTGGGCCCGGAGCGGGATGTGGGCCGGTCGAGAGGCCATCCGTATCCTTGTGGACCAAGCCCTGGGGGTTGCGCCAGCAGTTGCTGGTCGGGTCCGGCGTTGTTCGAGAACGAAGCGCCGATCCGGAAGCAATGGCAAGACGGGGCAGGGGCAGTCCTCACGCCCATCTATGTAACCCTATGTGACCCCCTTGAGAAGGAGTCATGGGTGGGGGCGCATGGCCGACGGCATCCACCGGCACGCAGCCGTTGTTCACGGGGCCAGGGGAACGGGCTGGACCTTCTCCCCTGTCGTCCTGGCGCGCCATCAGGCGCCATTGGCGCTATCTGCCAGATGAGCCGACTCAGAAGTAAGACGGAAGCCGGCCCTTCTGGTGGCGTGTGTGTCGAGCCTGTGAAATGGCGTCAGCAGCCAGGTGGAGCTTCCCTGACGCGACCGGGGGAGCAAGGCGAAAGGATGGTTAATCAGCGGAGCGTCCTGTGGATCTTTCCACGTCACCCGCACTCGCGCTCAGGAACTGTGGCAAACTCACTCGATGAAGGACCCGCGTCGTGTGGGGCAAGGGCCAGGTCCGTGGTGGAGCGGGTTAGGATCTTGGTTGAGGCGGCATGTAGGAGATCATCTCCACCGCCAGATCCTTGGCGATGTCTTTGAGATTGGGCCGAAAGAACATGTAGCTCTTCGATCGTTCGTGGCGCGCTTTCCAGATCGTGGCGCCGTTGGTAGCATCCACCAGCCGCAAGCTCAGCCCCACGCGACCCACGTTGTCGCCTTCCTTGCGGATGTATTCCCAGGAATTGACCCGCACGACGAGGAACGAATCCACGTTGAGCGCCTTGCCGAGCGCGATGGCCGATTCTTTGTCCGATTGGCCGGTCATTTCCAGGCGAGAGAAATAAAACACCAACGAATCGAACGCGTCTTTCGACCCTTGAAATACGTCGGTCACGCTTTCCGGCGACACGACCCGTTCGATGTGGCCGGCCTTTCTCAAGGCGAGGGCCAGGACTTCTTGAATATCTTCCCGCGCGCCGTCGTACTGGCTCGACATCGGCGGCAACACGGCGATAGCCTGGGGCCGAAACACCTTGGCGCCCGGGCCTTCCCACATTTCCTGGAGCCCTCCGCATCCGGTCATGAGGAGCAGAAGCGAAAAGACGGCTCCCAATCTCATCCTTGTCAGGCTCATGTTCATTACGTCGGTCGTCTTCATAGCGTTGTCAGTATAGCACGTCAAAACGTCGCGGAGATGGAGGCGGACACGAGCGCCCCCTGTTCGCGGAAGTCATAACCGCCTGCCGCGTCGGCGCGCAAGAAGAAAAATCGAAGGCCCAATCCCGCCGTCGGAATGAACGGCGTGTCGGCATCTTCCAAGTTCTTGAACGTCCCGATCCGCAGCGAGAGAAATTCCGTCAGAAAGGTCTGTTCCGCTCCCAAACTCAAAATTCGACTTTTCACGTTGGGCAACAGGGTCTTGTTGGCGGTGATGTCGATGTCTGCCGTCAGGGTCAAGGTGGACCAGGGATTCAGCGCCACGCCGCCACGAACCTGGGGATCGAGTTTGATCTCGCCCCCGCCAGCGTCGTCGAAGGTCGGCGAATTGATATCCTTGGCCACGATGCCGAACCGAATCCATGAAACGGGTTTGTACAGAGCGCCCAAATCGATGCCGTAGGTCGTCGAGATGGTCGGCTTGCCGAAGCGATTGCTGATCGTCACGCCGTTGCCGCCTTGGAGATCAACGAAGCCTAAGTAGGACGCGCCTTGAATGACTTTCGCCGTGATGCCGACGGCAAACGTTTTGTCCGAAAAGGCGTAGCCGTAGGAAAAGGCCAATTGCCTGGCTTCAAGCCCGCGCAAGGCCATGCGGCCTCTGAGCGTCACCGGATCGACGGGCTGGCTGATGTAGCCGCCGCCGGTCGCCACGTCCGAGACATTGATGCCGAAGGCGTGTCGGCCCAGATGGCCCTTGAGATACAAACCGGCCGATCCGGCGATCGACAGGGTCGAGCCCGGTTGATTGAGCCGTGCGGCGATGTCCCGTGCTCGTGCCGCCGAACCGGGATCGCCGGGAGAAAAATCCTCCAAATCCCTGATGGCGTCGCCGAATCCTTTCCGGTCGATGGCGAGTCCGAAGCCTTGCGCACGAAAGTCGAGGGTCTGGGTCATGGCCAAGCCGGCCGGGTTCCAATAGGTGGCGAGGGCGTCCGTCGTCACCGCCACGCCGGCGCCCCCCATGCCGGTCGCCCGCGGCCCGACGAAAACGAACTCCGCCGCCCAGGCTTCCGTCACCGGTCCCGTCGCCGCGATGGAAAGCAATAGGGCGGCGAGGGAGCCGAGGGGTCCGTTGACGGCCCGTCTGTTGAAATCGTTCGACGCCGTCCTGCCGAAGACTCGCCCTGTCATGGCCGCTCCGAAAGTCAGACGATCATCCCGTCTTGCATGTGAATGATGCGATCGGCCTGAGCCGAGAGTTTGTCGTTGTGCGTCACGATCACGAACGTGGTGCCCTTGGCCTTGTTCAGGTCGCGCATCAGGTGAAAGAGGGCGTCGCCTGTATGAGAGTCCAAATTGCCGGTCGGCTCGTCGGCCAGGACCACGTCCGGTTTCTGCATCAACGCCCGCGCGATGGCGACGCGCTGTTGCTCGCCGCCGGAGAGCTCGCCCGGTTTGTGATGCAACCGGTGGCCGAGTCCCACCGCGTCGAGCAGCGCCTTGGCGTCGGACTGGACGGAGGCGGCGTCGCGCCGTTGGACGAGAGCCGGCATGCAGGCGTTTTCGAGAGCGGTGAACTCCGGCAACAAGTGGTGAAATTGAAAGACGAAACCGATCCGCTTGTTGCGGAAATCCGCCTGCCGCGTCTCCGTCATTTGAAACAGGTCCTGGCCGTCGAATATTACGGTGCCGCTGCTCGGTTTGTCGAGCGTGCCGAGGATGTGCAGCAACGTGCTCTTGCCGGCTCCCGATGCGCCGATGATCGCGATCAGTTCGCCGCGTCGGATTTCCAGATTGATCCCCTTGAGCACCGGCACTTCGTAGGCGCCCATGGAGAACGATTTATAGAGATCGACGACCTTGATCATTCGTACCGCAGAGCCGCGACCGGCTCGAGCTTGGCGGCCTGGTTGGCCGGATGGACCGTCGCGGCGAAGCTGATGAGGAGAGCGGACCCCGCGACGAGCAACACGTCCTCCGCCAGCACGTGCACGGGAATTTTTGAAATGTAATACACGGTCGGATCGAACGTCCAAAATGTTTGGATCAACCACAAAAAGGTATAGCCCAGCGGGATGCCGATGGTTGTGCCGGCCAACCCGATGATCAGGCCGTTCAACATGAAAATGCGCCTGATGCTGCGTCTGGTGGCGCCCATCGCCTTGAGAATCGCGATCTCCTTCTGTTTTTCGGTCACGATCATGGTGAGCGTGCTGACGATGTTGAACGAGGCCACGATCGTAATCAGCACCAGCAACAGAAACATCATCGTCTTTTCGAGTTTGAGGGCGGAGAAAAGATTACGGTTCATCTGCATCCAATCCCGCGCGCCATGGCTGAAGCCCAGCTCCCGCTCGATCTCACGGGCGATCTCATCGGCGCGGAAGACGTCCGCCACCTTGACTTCGATGCCGGACACGCTTGCGCCCATGTTGAAGAACTTCTGCGCCTCGCCCAGCTCGATGTAGGCGAGCGAGGAATCGTACTCGTACATGCCGGACTGAAAGAGCCCCACGACGGCGAAGGTGCGGATCTTCGGCACCATGCCCATGGCGTTGACCGGGCCGACCGGCGAGACGACGTTCAGGACGTCTCCCGGAAAGACGCCGAGTCGCATCGCCAGTTCTTTGCCGAGAATGATGCCCGGCCGTTCAGCCACGACCGGCTCGCCGAGCGGGTCGTCGGGCGGCGGTTGCCGGACCTTGACCGGCGCGAGCAGGTCGGTCAGTCGTCCGGACGACATGTTGTTGGCCAATTCGGTGACGCGCGCTTCGCGCTTCGGATCGATCCCCCTCAGAACGATACCCTGCACGGCCGATTGCGAGGTAAGCAAGACTTGACGGAGCACGAACGGCGTCGCCGCGACGACCTCCGGCACCGACTCGATGCGCTCGACCAGGGGGTCGTACTCGCTCATGTTTTCTTTCATACGTTCCTGCACGATGACGTGGGCCGTGGTGCCCAAGATCTTGGCCTGGATGTCTTCCTTGAATCCCGTCATGATGCCGACCGTGCCGATCAAGGCCGCCACGCCCAATGTGATGCCGGCGATCGACACGAAGGTATTGAGCGAGATCGTTCGGTTGCGGCGTTTGGCGCGCAGGTAGCGGAGGCCGACGACGACCTCATAGGGCAGGGTCACGGCTGTCGCTCCGGTCTTAATTGGGGAAACAGCACGACATCCCGAATGGAAGCCTGGTCGGTCAAGAGCATGATCAGGCGGTCGATGCCGATCCCTTCGCCGGCGGTCGGCGGCATGCCGAATTCCAGAGCCCGGAGAAAGTCTTCATCGACCAGGTGGGCTTCTTCGTCTCCGGCGTTACGTTGCGCGGCTTGCTGTTCGAATCGTTCCCGTTGATCCAAGGGATCGTTCAACTCGGAAAAGGCGTTGGCGATCTCCCGTCCCGCAATGTAGAGCTCGAACCGGTCGGTGAGGGACGGTTCGACGTCTTTGCGTCGGGCCAGGGGCGAAATCTCGATCGGATAATCGGTGATGAACGTGGGCTGTTGGAGGTTCGGCTCGACGGTTTCTTCGAAGATGTCGTTGACGATCTTGAACAACGGCGCCTGAGGATCGACCGGCACCTTGAGCCGCTTGGCCGCGGCCAGCGCCTCATCCCGATGCTGAAGGACGGACGGATCGAGGCCGTTCACTTCGCACAGGGCCTGGCGGTATGACCAGCGTCTCCAAGGAGGCGTCAAGTCGATGGTCGTGCCCTGGTAATCGATGACGGTCGTGCCCAGGATCTGTCGGGCCACAGAGGAGAGCAGCTCTTCGGTCAGTACGATCAGGTCTTGATAGTCCGCGTAGGCGACATAAAACTCGAGCATCGTGAATTCGGGGTTGTGAATCGTCGAGATACCTTCGTTCCGAAAGTTGCGGTTGATCTCGAAGACACGCGGGAACCCTCCGACGATCAGGCGCTTTAAGTACAGTTCCGGCGCGATTCTCAGATAGAGATCGATGCCGAGGGCATTGTGATGCGTGACGAACGGCTTGGCCGCGGCGCCTCCCGGAATCGGGTGCATCATCGGCGTTTCGACCTCGAGAAACCCCCGCTCGATGAGGAAGGACCGGATGGCGGCGATGATGCGGCTTCTGGTCACGAAGATCTGGTGAATGTGCGGGTTGGCGATCAGGTCCACGTATCGTTGCCGGTAACGGGTTTCTACGTCCGTCAACCCGTGCCATTTTTCGGGAAGCGGCCGGAGCGCTTTGCTGAGAAACGCCACTTGGCGAGCCTCGACCGTGAATTCATCGGTCTTCGTGCGGAATAACACCCCCGAGACGCCGATCCAATCTCCCAGGTCGAGTTGTTCGGTGATCAGGGAGGCCTGTTCCGTGAGCAGGTCTTTTTTCAGATAGACTTGAATGCGGTCGGCTCCGTCTTGCAACACGGCGAAGCCGGCCTTTCCAAACCGGCGCAGGGCCACGATTCGCCCCGCGATCGTGCAGGAGATCCGTTCCTGTTCAAGGACCTCCTTGGACTTTTCGCCGTGCAGTTTGATGAGTTGCCCGGCCCGGTCCTTGACTTCAAAACGGCCGCCGTAGGGCGGCACGCCCGCTTGGCGGAGCTGATCCAGTTTTTTGATTCGTTGCTGCCGTTGTTCGTTCAGTTCATCCATATGTTCACGGCGGTTTGCCCATTGGGGTTTGCCGACCTGCCGGGCTTTGATCGCTGACCCGTCGGACAGAG
>JAIWOH010000084.1 GCA_020216985.1 Nitrospira sp. | reverse complement strand
GAGCGGCCGAACCGGGCGGGGGCAAAGAGATCGGCCTTATAGATTGTCGTCCGATTTGCCGACGACGGGCAGCGGCTCGCTTCCTTTTGAGAGTTGTTTCTTCAAATACGCTTCGATGAAGCCGTCGATTTCGCCGTCCATGACGGAAGATACGTCTCCGGTCTCATGGCCGGTCCGGTGGTCTTTGACCATCTGATAGGGCTGGAAGACGTACGAACGGATCTGACTGCCCCACGCGATGTCTTTCTTTTCGCCGACGATCGCGTTGAATTCCGCTTCCTTCTTTTGTCGCTCCAACTCGAACAGACGGGCCTTCAAAATCTTCATCGCGCCGTTTCTGTTCTGAAGCTGGGACCGTTCATTCTGACATTGCACCACGATGCCGGTCGGCAGGTGCGTGATGCGGATCGCCGTCTCGACCTTGTTGACGTTTTGGCCCCCGGCGCCTCCCGAGCGAAAGGTGTCGATTCGCAGGTCTTTTTCCTCGATCGCGACGTCGATGTCTTCGCTCAGCTCGGGATAGACGAACACCGAGGCGAACGACGTGTGGCGGCGTTTATTGGCGTCGAAGGGAGAAATGCGCACCAGGCGATGAACGCCCGCCTCCGCCTTTAAATAGCCGTAGGCGTAAGGACCGGTGATCGAGAGAGTCGCGCTTTTGATGCCGGCCTCCTCGCCGGGCAGGAGATCCAACGTCTCCACCTTGAACCGTTTGGTTTCCGCCCACCGCACGTACATGCGCAGCAACATTTGGGCCCAGTCCTGCGATTCCGTGCCTCCCGCCCCCGGATGAATCTCCAACAGGGCGTTATTGGAATCGAGTTCGCCGGACAGCAGCATCTCCAGCCGCAACGTCGCCACGCGAGACTCCAACCGGTTCAGCTCCGCGATCAGTTCCTGTTCCAAACTCGCATCCCCGCTTTCCATCGCCAATTCCAGCAGGGCGTTGACGTCTCCCAGCTTGATTTCGATGTCGCGCCAGGTCGTGAGTTCTTGCTCGATCATCGCCTTCTTCCGGCTGGCGGAGGCCGCGCCGCGGGGGTCGCTCCAGAAGTCGGGCTGGCTCATCCTGGCTTCCAGCTCTTGCAAGTCGGCGGTCATGCGAGCGAGGTCAAAGATGCCCCCGTAATTCGGAGACCTGCTCTCCGATGGCGCGGACCCTCGTTCGAATTTCGTCGAATAGCATGCTCAATGATCCTTCCTTGTTATGCCGGCTCGATGACGGAGGTCGTCGGGGCGGGTTCCTCTGTCCGGAAGAAGCCGTACAGCCACAAAATTGCGCAGATTATAACACAGCCATAGGCAAAGACATCTCCGTAATAACTGTAGAACGTTCTTGATTGATTGAGGGGAATGGCCGCCCGCAACGCCTGCTCCGTGAAGAGAGGGGTTTGATCCAGGATGCGACCGTATGGATCAATAAAGCCGGAGATGCCTGTATTGGCGGAACGGGCGAAGGCCAGGCGATTTTCAATCGAGCGAAAGACGACCATGGAGAAATGTTGCGCGGGCGCGGACGAGGCACCGAACCACCCGTCATTGGTGATGTTGACCAGGAATTCGGCTCCCTTGATCGAGAATTGTCTCACCAGGTCCGGAAAGATGACTTCGTAACAAATCACCGCTCCGAATTTGACCGATCGCGAGCTCGGAGGCGCGCCGACGGCCAGGGACTTGGGGGTGAACGAGAGCAGGGTCGCGCCGGGCCCCGGTTCGAAGTCTCCGATGCCTTCAACGAGCTTGTCGAGAAAAAACAAGACGGACGATTTCAGCGGAATATATTCTCCGAAGGGAACCAAATGGTGTTTGTCGTAGCGTCCCAAGACAGCGCCGTCCGATCCTAACAGATAGGCGCTGTTCAAGAGATAGGGTTTGCGATCGGGATAGAACCGCAAGGCCGGACTGCCGAGCAGAATCGGGGCTTGAGCCCGCGCCGCCCATTCGATGACCTGCACCTGATAATCTGGTTCCCGCTCCAGAATGAACGGCGTGGCCGCTTCCGGCCAGACGATCAGGTCGGTTCCGGCCCCCAACCGGTCGGTGAGGCGGTCAAACCGCCGCATCGTTTCGTCTCGGTACTCGGCATCCCATTTGACCGCTTGGTCGATGTTGGGTTGGACCACCCCGACGGTGATGGAAGGGGACGACTCTTTGGATTGTCCGCTCGTCATGAGAGAGGCGGAGTAAAGCCACGACGCAACCAGGCAGGCCGCCGCGATCGTGAGTAATTCCCACGGCAACCTGGCAGGGTGAAATCCACGGAAAAACGGCATCAGCCACAGGATCAGCTCGGCCAAGGTGACATTGACCAAGACGATCAAGAAAGATACTCCATAGACTCCGGTGCGATCCGCGACTTGGATGAGGTCGAGCATCTGATATTGTGAATAACCCAGCAAACACCAGGGGAGCCCCGAGAGGGCATAGGTGCGGAGCAGCTCCAGCGCGACCCAGAAACAGGGAGCGAAGATGATTCCGTATCGAGGAATCAGCTCCCGAAGCCACACTACGGAGAAACTATACAGCGCGACGTACAATCCGAGATAGGCCGTCAGCAACAGGAGAATGGCATAGCTGATGAGCAACGGCACCTTGCCGTACGTGGTCATGGCCGTGACGACCCAGGCCATGATGCCGGTGAAGCCGATGGCTCCGCCGAGCCATCCGATCCAAAACGCGCGTTGTCGCGAACATTGATCGAGGGCGATGTGCAGGGGAACGAGGGCGATCCACGCCAGGAGCCCGAGGTCGAATTTGGGAAAGCACAGCGGCAACAACGCGCCGCTCGCGCAGGCGAGGACGATCTGGCGCGAACGAGCCTGATTCATTTGAACGGTACGATAACGAAAGCTCCTGTCACTTGCAAGGGAACCGCGCGAGAGGCAAAAGAAATTTCCCGTGAGTTTTCCCGGCCTCTGCGATACGGTATTTGTGCGACACGGTGCTCGTGATGGAACGGCGTCAACATCGGCGGGTGCGGGCTGGTCTTGCAAGCTGGGTGCGGGTCAACGCCCATGAGGTCAGCGGCCGGGCGGTGGATCTGTCGCTCGGTGGGGCTAAGATCGAAAGTCCGCTACCTGTCGATCCCGGCAAGCGAGTGACGGTCAAACTGATGATCCCGGGCTCGGCTCCCATCGTAATCGAGCAGGCGGAGATCCGTTGGGTTCGCGATCGGACGTTCGGCGTCCGGTTTCTTGAGATCAGGCAGGGTCAGCGGGACGACCTCGAACGGTTGATAGACGAATATCTCGACGCCGATGAGCCCTAAAACAGTTCCGATCGGTTCCATCGCGGACGAGATGATTGAAGACCCACGTGCCGTGCTCTCGCAAGGGACGATGGTCCCCTCCCTCGAAAACGCGGTAGGTTGAGTCCCTTCCCCTTCCGATCCGTTTCCACCGGAGGTGAAAACGGATACAATGGAACCATGCCGCCTTCTCTAATGTCCTCAAAACGTGGGTTGGGCTCGCCGGTCATGTCAATCCAGGGACTGTTGCTGGCCGGATTGATGGCGAGCGTGGCGCCGGTTTCCGCTCAATCGTCACAAGCGTCACAACCTGTATCACAGTCTGAGTCGGACCGAGGCGTCTGGCGATCGGCGGCGCCGATGCTCGCCAAACGGACGGAGGTGGCGGTCGCGGTTCTGGGCGGAAAGATCTACGTGGTCGGCGGGTTTGAAAAACCCGGTTTGAGCAACGTGATGAGTTTGTCGATCACACCTTCTCTCGAAGTCTATGATCCGGTGACCGATCGATGGACTGCCAAGGCTCCCTTGCCCGTCGGGCTGCACCATGTCGGGATCGGCGTGGCGGGGGGCCGATTATACGTCATCGGCGGCTATGCCCGATCCGGCATCAATATCTGGAGCCCGGTGGCAACGGTCTATGCCTATGATCCGACGACCGATCGGTGGGCCGAGCGGGCCCCGATGCCGACGGCGCGCGGCGCTCTTGCCGTGGCGGAACTGGGAGGGAAACTCTATGCCATCGGCGGCTTCGATCGGAAAGCCAATGTGGCGGCGGTTGAAGTTTACGACCCCACGCTTGACAGATGGGAGACTCGATCGCCGCTGCCGACCCCGCGCGATCATTTGGCGACTGCGACCCTCGATGGGAAAATTTACGCAATAGGCGGGCGAGTCAACGGCGATTACGGCCGGAACCTGGCGGTGGTCGAAATGTACGATCCCCTGGCCGACCGCTGGACCGGAGTCGCGGATCTTCCGACGGCACGCAGCGGCATCACCGCCTCGGTGCTCAATGGGATGATCTACGTATTCGGCGGAGAAGGGTCGTCCGGAACGTTTCGCGAGAACGAGGCATATGACCCGCAGCGCGACAAATGGTGGCCGATGGCGCCGATGCCGACCGCCCGTCACGGGCTTGGATCGGCGGCGGTCGAGGGGCGCATCTACGTCATCGGCGGCGGGCCGACGCCCGGAGGCTCGTTCAGCGACGTGAACGAAGTGTTTATTCCATCGTCGGGGGCCGGTTCGAGACCTGATTGAACGTTCCCCGGTTTTCCGAGTCCGCATGCGAATCCTCTGAAAATGGTTCATGAATCGGCTCCGTGCGTCATCTTCTCATGCGCCATCCGCATAAAAACGGGGTTGCTTGACTCTGTTCGACGTGAAGTCTATGGTATCCCTTGTGGGAGGAGTGAACGCCCCGAGGGAATGTGGATCATGAGGGGATCGAGTGTCGAGGATGGTGTGCAGGCCCGGCTTGTACCGGGAAGCCTAAAGTCCTCCCAAGATCTCCGTCGTACCTAATCGTCCTCGGTTAGGTGCGTGCTCCTCCCACCCTAAACATGCCGGCCGATGTCGCCGTGCCGAAGATGCTCGCCTCTTGAGAGCTGTTCCTTCTCTCTATATCGTCCTCGAATCGGGATGTATTCCCATCTTGAAGAATGAAGAACAAGAGGGGGGATGTTTGTCGCGACCGAGCGCCTGTCCTCCGGCAAGGGGTGCGGTTGTCTTGAGTCGGTCAAGGATTTTGTGCTACCAACAAGTTCGCATCATATCTTGCGAGGTTGAATGGCGACGAAAAGAGAATCTGTAGCGGTGACTCGGCCGACACCTGCCGTTTCTCAGCCAGCTCCCGATCCTGCCGCGCGAAGGAAACCCTCATCGAATCCGGTCGAACGTGTGACCGCCGTCGAAATGGGGGCGCGCCAACGGGAAATTTCCGTCTCGGAATTCTTCACGAAGAACCGGCACCTGCTCGGTTTCGACAATCCCCGCAAGGCTCTGCTGACCTGTGTCAAGGAAGCGGTCGACAACGCGCTGGACGCCTGCGAGGAGGCCGGTATCCTGCCCGACGTGACGGTCCGGTTGGAGGTCGTGCCGACCGACGGAGTGACGCCGCCGGCCGGTCAGGCCACACGGTTTCGCGTGACGGTGACGGACAACGGGCCGGGCATCGTGCGCCAACAGATTCCCCGGATTTTCGCCAAGCTGTTGTACGGCTCCAAGTTCCATCGGTTGCGCATGAGTCGGGGGCAACAGGGCATCGGGATTTCCGCCGCCGGCATGTATGCGCAATTGACGACCGGGAAGCCGGTCCGGATCATCTCGCGCACCGGCCCCCGCGCCGCCGCTCATTTTTTTGAAGTCCAAATCGACACCAAAAAGAACGAGCCGCTGGTGCACGAAAGCAAACAGATCGAGTGGGATCAGCCGCGGGGGACTCAGGTCACGTTGGAAATCGAGGGCCGATACCAAAAGGGTCGGGCGTCGGTGGACGAATGGTTGGAGCAGACCTCCATCGCCAACCCCCACGCCAAACTGACCTATTACACGCCCGAGGGAGAAATCAAGGAATACGTGAGGGCCTATCACGAACTGCCGCCGTCGCCGCGGGAGATCAAGCCGCATCCCTACGGCATCGAGTTCGGCATGTTCCTCAAGATGTTGCAGGACACGAAGAGCCATACGGTGGCGGGATTCTTGGCGAGCGATTTTTGCCGGGTCTCGCCGCAGTCGGCCGGGCAGATGTGCAGGGAGGCCAAGGTCTCGCCGCAGATGAAGCCACGGGACTTGAAAGGATCGGCAGCCGAAACGTTGTATCGGATGATTCAGAACACGAAAATCATGGCGCCGCCGACCAATTGTCTGTCGCCGATCGGCGAAAAGGCGATCCTCTCCGGTCTCTATAAACAAATCAAGGGCGAGTTTTACACGGCGGTGACCAGACCACCGGCCGTCTATCGCGGCAATCCGTTCGTCATTGAAGCGGGGCTCGCCTATGGCCAGCGACCGGAGGAACACAATAAGACGGCGAGGCCGACCGTGCCTAAGGCCGAGGGGGAGCAAGAAGAAGATGACGTCGAGCTGGCGCGGGTGATCCGGTATGCGAATCGAGTGCCGCTCCTGTATCAGCAGTCGGCCTGCGCGACCTTCAAGGCCGTGCTCGGCTTGTCATGGAAAAACTACGGCGTGGCCCAGTCGCGCGGCGCCTTGCCGGCCGGCCCGATGGTGATCTTCGTGCACATGGCGTCGGTGTGGGTGCCGTTTACAAGCGAGTCGAAAGAAGCGATCGCCGACTATGATGAGATCCATAAGGAAATCACGCTGGCGTTGCGGGAATGCGGCCGGCGGCTGGGATTGTATCTGCGTCGGCGGGAACGAGCCGCGAGCGAGTATCGACGGAGGAACATTTTCGAATTGTACATCGAAGAAGTCGTCGAGGCGTGCAACCGCTTGAAGGGCGGCAAGGTGCCGAAAGAGAAACTCAAAAAACAGTTACAGCACATCGCCCTGTCTCGCACCGGCGGGACCAAAACCGACGAGGTGCTGGGGAAAACCGGCGAAGGACCGGAAGGTTTGCCCCATTCCATTATCGTCACGGAGGATGGCGTGAAAAACGAGACCACCGTCATTTCCGAAGCGGGTGAAACAGACAAGGCCGATGAATCATCGCCCGGGGAGGCCAACCGGGCGGCTCGCATCCGCCGGGGGGCGACAGCATGACGACCAAGACGAAGAAACCCGGCCCCGTCGAAAAAAAATTGGTCGGCCTGGCCGATCTCGTGATCCAAGCAGCCGAACGGTCGAAAGATCCGACGTTGCAGATTCCGATCCGCGCCCTGTCCAACGTCTCGTTCAATGAGCGGAAGGGGATGATCGAGATGGGCGAGAAAAAACAGGCCCGTTCGTTCTTCAACGTCGGGATGGCCAAGAAGTTCATGCAGACGATGCTGGTGGCGGACGCCCTGGCGGAGCTGCAGCGGGCCGAACTCACCACCTCGCTCCGCGAGATCTATTATCGGACCAAGCACACGATCAGAGATTCTCACGAGAACACGTTCGACACGCAGGACGAGTCCGATCCGATCATCGAAGATTTGGAGGTTTCCCTCGCCGCGCTTCGGGAAGAGCTGCACGTTCGGGCGGAGAACGCCGGGAGCATCGTCGGGCCGGTCGTATTCGGCGACGACGGTGATCGCGTAGATTGCTCGAAACTGGGCAAGGGCGGCTATTCCGTTCCTTCCATCGTAGAGCCGGAGTATCTGGAGATCCGGCGGTGCACGGCGGATTTCGTGCTGCTCGTCGAAAAGGGCACGCAGTGGAATCGATTGTCCGAAGACAAGTTCTGGAGGCGGTACAATTGTATTCTGCTCACCGGTAACGGCCAGCCGCCGCGCGGCGTGCGGCGGCTGGCTCGGCGGTTGCACGAGGAACAGAGACTTCCGATCTACGTACTGGTCGATAACGATCCCTGGGGCTACTACATCTATTCGGTGGTCAAGCAGGGATCGATCAATTTGGCGTTCGAAAGTCAGCGCATGGCGATTCCCAAGGCCAAGTTCATCGGCCTTTCCAGCGCCGATCCCGAACGGTACGGCCTGCCGCGCAACGTCGGTATCAAGCTCAACGACAAAGACGTGGCGCGGGCAAAAGAACTGATGAATTACCAATGGTTCAAAAAACCGGCCTGGCAGGCGGAGATCAAGCGGATGTTGGCGAGCGGATTAAAGTACGAACTCGACGCCTTGGCGAACAAAGACTTCCAGTACCTGACCAAACAGTATCTCCCTCGAAAATTGCAGGAGCGGGATTGGCTTGATTAGTCCGTCGCTTCCGTAACCTCGACGTTCCCCATCAGCCATGAAGATCCCGCCGGCTTGGACTTCGCCGCTTCGCGATTGGCAGCGCCGTGCGTTTGAGGCCGTTCGTACCCATCACGCGGCGGACTTTTTGGCCATGGCGACGCCTGCGGCGGGGAAAACGCGGTTTGCGCTGCGCGTGGCCCACGAGTTTTTGAAAGCCGGCCGCGCGCAGCGGCTGCTGGTGGTCTGCCCCACCAGCCACCTGCGTAAGCAATGGGCGGATGCCGCGGGAACCGTCGGGTTGCAGCTTGATCCGGCCTTGACGAACGAACGGGCGCTGGAGGCGCCGGACTATCACGGCGCGACGGTGACCTATCAGCATGTCTGCTCCGCTCCGGAAATGGTGCGCCGCGGCTGTCTCGCCAAAAAGACGCTGGTTGTGTTGGACGAGCTGCACCATGCCGGCGACGGCAAACAGTGGGGCAGAGCGCTCAAAACGGCGCTGGAAGCGGCTGTGTTTCGCCTGATTTTATCCGGCACGCCCTTTCGCTCCGACAACGATGCCATTCCCTTCGTCCGGTACGTGCAAGGCGAAAGTCAGCCGGACTTTTCTTACGGATACAGCGAAGCGATCGGTGACGGCGTCTGCCGGCCGATCCTCTTCCCCAGTTATGAAGGCGAGTTGACCTGGGTGTCGAAAGGCCGTGAGCATACGGCCACGTTCGAGGATGGTTTGCCGTTCGATCGGCAGCGGGAGCGGTTGAAGACGGCGTTGCTGCAAGAGTCGTGGTTGGGATCGGTGATCGCGGACGCCCATGCGCAGCTCGTTCGGGTTCGGCGGGAGGAGCAGCCCGACGCGGGAGGGCTCATCGTGGCCATGGATCAAGACCATGCCCGTTGGGTGGCCGATCTGGTCGGTCGCGTCGCCGGCGTCAAGGCGGCGGTGGCCGTCTCGGACGATCCACAGGCGTCTTCCGTCATCGAAATGTTCACCGACGACCGAAAACAACAGTGGCTGGTGGCGGTCAACATGGTGAGCGAAGGGGTGGATATTCCTCGTCTGCGTGTCGGCGTCTACGGCACCAACGTGTTGACGGAGATGTATTTCCGGCAGGTGGTCGGACGATTCGTTCGTATGCAGGACCATGTGCCGAAACCGCAACGGGCATGGCTTTATCTGCCCAAAGACCAGGTCTTGGCCCATTACGCCCGGCAGATTAAAGACGAGCGCGATCATGTGTTGGAGGATATCCTGCCGGCCGGACAACGGGATCTCTTCGACCGCGTGACCGTCTCCACGAACGAATATCGGCCGCTGATGGCCGTGGCTCGCATGGACACGGTGATCGGGGCGGAAGAGGTCGATGGGATCAACCGCGCGACGGTGGGGGGTGCGCCGCCGGTTTCTTTGCACGAGCTCAAGCAAGACCTGCGGAATCTCCACCGGCTGCTTGTGAGCGCCGTGGCCAGGCAAAGCGGCGTGGATCATCGGCGTCTCAATGCGGAGTTGATCGCGCGGACCGGCAGTCGGATCGATCAGGCGACGGTCGAGCAGCTTCGCAAACGGATTCAACTTCTCGAACGGTGGCGCGATCAGGGGTACGACGGCAAACGGTGAGATCTTCGATCACGACGGTGCAGCCGACGGCCTTCCTTTTCGGCCAGGCACCCTGTACCAGATGACGAACAGTGGTCCAGGTGGGCGTTTCTGACACGGCTCTCGTGAAGAGCTGTGCGAGGGCGGGGCCCGCCCTCGCAAACCTTGGCGGGAATCGATTCGAGCGATGACAGGCGGCCGTTTGTCGGCTACTTGTCGTCGCGATCCTCATCAACTGCCTGATCGTCTTCATCGTCAAGTTCGAGAGAGACTCCACGATCACGACCTTGTTGGCCTTTTTGATGGGCCAACGGTCGCACATAGTCGCCGAGATCGCTCGCCGAGACCTTGTAG
>JAIWOH010000083.1 GCA_020216985.1 Nitrospira sp. | reverse complement strand
GCGTGCAACACGCCGGGAAGCAGTTTGTAACTGCCGTCGGCTGGCAGATCGAACGTCTCGTTGATCACGCCGTCCGCGGCGTCGGCCGTTGTGAAACAGGCGGTCGTGTGGCCGAGCGGACATTGGATGGAGGTCGCCCAGGGATCGGCGTCACTGACCCGAAAGTACGCGTCGAATTGTGTTCCGCTGTTGTTCTGCGTCACACTGTAGTCGTTGTCCGTGCCGACGACCAAGACATAGCTGCCGTCCTTGAGGCGTGGGCCGACGGCCAGCCCTTCCCACTTTTCGGGGACCTTGTTGCCAAGCTCCGGCAAGGTGTCGGCAGTCAGATCCAAGAAGGGCACCGGCTGTTTGGTGACCTTTCCGGAGGGACAGGCTGAGGCTGGGAAGGGTGGAGCCGGAGGGCTGTAATCGGTGGCCCCTGTCATGTCGATGCGGAACAGTTTCTTGTTCGGCGGCGAAAGAGTGGCATCGACGCCGATGCCTCGGTTGTTCCGTTCGAGCACAAGAAACTCATGGTCGTTGATGGCCACCAGACCCGACACGCCGCGGCCTTGGCTGGCCCCTTCCAGCTGATAGGCATATTGCGAGACGGCCGTGCCGGTGGCGGTGCTGAATTTTACCAGGCGAAGGCACACCCCGTTGCTGCCCCCTTCATCCAACATAGCGCTTTGCAACATGGCGTAGACATAGGTTCCATCGGGACTGATGGCCAACCCTTCGAACCCTCGGTTCGATCTCTTGCCGGCTGTATTGCCGCTGTCGCCGGCATAGTTGGGCATTCCGGCGGCGCTGCGGGGGGTCAGATTGGCGGGAGTGACGAACGAACGAACCCGGCGCCCCTTGCGGTCGAATTCATAGAGGGAGGGGCCGTATTCATCCGACACATAAAAATGGCCATTACGGGGATCGATCACGAATCCTTCCGGATCGAAGGCGTTGCCCAAGACACTGGGGGGAGTCGGCGCCAGACCGTTCAATGGGTTTCCGAACTCATCCTTGAAGATGATGGTCTTGAGGATTTTGAACCCGCTGATCGCGCCGGTTTTCTTATCGACCTTCAAGCGAAAACGCTGGACGCGGGTCTGGTAATCCAGCGAGCCGCCGCCAGGGCCTCGGTCGGAGAGGCCGTACCACTGGTTTCGCTTGGCGTCATAGTAGAGGTCCGAGAAATAACCGACGCGGCCGGTGTTGGCGTCCGTTCCGCCGCTTCGATCGAGCATCGCTCCGTCCAACGCGAGACCGTTCACAAATTCCGGCGCGGCTGAAACACCCGACACGGTCGCCGTACTGAGCATACCCATTGCCGTCACTATCGTCATCACCTGTCGCAACACCTTCATCCTCCCCTCCGATCGTTGAGAAGTTGTGGAGCATCACGCAAAGATTTCCCGGACAGCCTCCTCTCCACCGTCCGCCGCATGCCACGGCCCCATGGCACGCCACGGCACGGGGAAGAGCGGTCTTCGAGAACCGTCGGGCTGCACCCTAGGCGGCGACTGTTACTGTTGCGTCAGCAAAGAATGAGAGGAGAGTTAAGAGAACGAGACGACTCGGCGTTGCTGCTCATCAGTCTGTCAGGATACCAGTGGGCAGGCCGAGAGGGCAGCTTTCAGCCTTGACTAGCGCTGCGCGGCGGTTTCCTTCTCGCGCAGGTACTTGTCGAAGACGAACGTGCCGAAGGGGAGGATCGACGCGATGAAGGCCTGGAAGCAAAATCTATTGTCCCATTGATAAGCGGTTCGGAGCTTGGCCAGCCTGGCGACATAGAGCAGGAACAAAATCCCGTGGATCGATCCCACGATCCTCACGGCCAGGGGTAGGCCCATCAGGTACTTCAGCGGCATGGCGATGAAAAGCAGGATGACGAACGACGTGCCCTCGGCCAATGCGATCATTCTAAACGCTCGAATCGGATGCACGGGTGTCTCGGTGCTCAGGCTCGTTTCGCGGAAGAAAACTGCGGGCGATATTGTCGGGGACCGGTCGGGTTGGTGTCAACTTCAGGGCTTTGGCCAATCCTTCCGGCGCCTTTGATGGGAATTCTTGCGTGAAAACAAAGCTCGGAGAACTGTTTCATTTGAGAAAAAATCTTCCGGTCTATAAGCAGCTAAGCACCGACTGAGCGCGGAAACGCTCAGAGCCGGCCGGATGTGGTAAGCTCCCGACCTCATGCGTATTTTCGTTCTCGGTGTCGGAGCCACCGGCTCCTATCTCGTCAGACTTCTCCTTCGTCAGGGCCATCATGTGACCTGCGGCGATCGAGATCCGGAGCGGGCCCACCGTTTTTTGGGGGCGATGGTACCGGTCGCCGTCGAGCGGGTGAACGGGCGCAATCGGTGGAGCGTCATCAAGGCTTCACGGGGAGCGCAGTTGATCGTAAACATGTTGCCGTCCGTCTGTAATCGAACCGTGCTCCGTGCCGCGCTTCATGTCCGGGCTCATTATCTCGACACGGCCGCTCATTTGACGAAGAGCCCCTTTCACGCCGAACAGTTGCAGTTCACGCACCGTTTTATAGAGAAGCGTCGGACGGCTGTCATCACCGCCGGGGTTGCGCCGGGGTTGACCAATCTTCTCGCGGCTGTGGCCGCGGATTCACTCGATGCGGTCGAGACCGTTCGGGTTCGGCTCTATGAATCCACGGAAAGCGAGCACCCTGTCTCGCAATGGTCGGCGGAAGTGTCTTTTGATGAGGCTGTCTCGCGCCCCCGCATCTATCGCGACGGCAGGTTTCTGCTCGGCCGGCGATTCGGCGAACGCGAAATGTTTCGTTTCCCGTCGCCGATCGGTCCGGTGCCGGTCATGCTGGCGGCTCAAGACGAAGTGGTCACGCTTCCCCATGTGATTCCTCTCCGGTCGATGGATGCCAAGATCGGCGGGTCGGATGTCGATCGTCTGCGACGATGGTACCGCCAGGGGAAGCTCAGAAAATCGCGAGGGCTCGTATCCTCACGCTTCCCACGAACGCCGACGCCGGGCACGGTCGATCGCCTGATCCGGAGGGGGATTCTTCACGATGCGCATTTTGCGGCCGCCGTGGTTGTTGAGGGCGTCAAAGCCGGTCGCCGGATGACGATTCGCTGGGACGCCACAATGCCGAGCCTGTCCCTGCTTTACCGGCAGGGGGAGTTACGGTCGCCCATCGCTTGGGCGACGGCGCGCATGGCGTCACTGTTCGTGAAGCATTTTCCTCGTGATCTCACCGGCGTCCATGCTCCGGAGGCCCTCCCTCAGGAGGTTCGGCGCGCCATCCTGCGCGATGCCCGCGCGCGAGGGTTTCGCCTTGTGAAGCATGTGACAGTGCGGGCACGGCGCCCTCCCTGAACAGTCCTGGTTCCGCACCTTGCACGGGCTTTTCAGCGGGTGCTAAGATTTCGGCGTCGATTGGCTTGAAACCGTTGAGAAAAAACCATGCCCAACATTACGTTGCTCGTCTCGTCCAGTTGCGGGGCCTGCCCGTCGGCCAAGAGTCTGTGGAAGCAGTTGCGCACGAAGTACAGTTTTTCTTACCGCGAAATCGACATCGGGACGAAAGACGGGCAGGAGTTGGCCGAACGTCATTCGGTTCGCGCGGTTCCCGCCACCATCATCGACGGCCGGCTGACCTTCGTCGGCGTGCCGAGCCGTGAAAGCGCGGAAAAGGCCCTTCAGTTGAAACTCAAGCAACGGGAAGGATGAACATCATGGACGAAGACGATATTGAACTGCCGGTCCTTCCTCGATTTGACAAGGGCCCGCCGCCTGATTGCCCCATCTGCGGCGATCCTATGTCGTTTGTGGACGGCGATTGGGCCTGCGTGGACTGTAACGGCGAACTGCTGGGGCCGGAGACCGGCTGACGGTTCGTTGTTCGGTGTTTGCCGGCTGTCGATGCGCAGAAGCCGCGAGTATCTTGCTTCGTGACCACGATCTTTGACGATCGACGGTTTCTCCCATGCTGAAGGTCGTCACCGGTCGATTCCATCCCACTCTCGAATCCGCGTTGGTTGATCGAGTCAGGCTGATCAAGGCCGACGATCCCTTGGCGCCGCTCGCGATCGTTGTTCCGTCCAATCCGCTGGCCGACCGTCTTCGGACCATGCTGGCCGTCGAACACCGGCTGTCGCTGCTGAACCTGCACGTCTTGACTTTTCATCAACTCGCCCTCCGTCTGGCGGACGAAAAGAAAGCCGATCATACGCTGCCTCGCGTCGTCGATGAGTTGTTTTTCGAACAGGTGATTCGTTATCTGGTTTGCCACAGACTCTCGCGATATAAGCCGTTTCAGCGACTTGGACGCACGGCGGGGACCTGGGGCGCCCTCTGGGCCACGATTCGCGATTTGAAAGACGCGCTCGTCGATCCCGACCAGATGATACGGGGGGTGCGCGAAGGTTATTTCGACGAAGATGATCGAGAGTGGCTCGAAGCGCTCGTAGCCCTCTACGCGGCCGTCAGGGAGTCCGGTCGAACGTTGGGGGTCGGGACGCAAAATGATCTCGCCGAGAGTCTCACTCCCCTGATGTCGACCTCCTCATTTCTCCGGCCGTTCAAAGCAGTGCTTTATTACGGATTCTACGACTTGACCCAGGTCCAGCTCTCGTTCTTCGAGGCCGTGAGCCGCACCAAGGAGACGACGTTGTTCTTCCCGTTGGCAGATGAGCCGGCCTACGATTTTGCGCGACGCTTCTTCGATCGCTGCATCAGGCCGTTAGCGGCGACGGTTGATAGGAAGAGCGAACCTCGGCCGACGCCGTCCGACACGGGTCAAGAGGTTCAGCTTGCCATCCGAAACGTAATCGGCCCTGAAGAAGAGTTGGCCTCGGCCTGCCGCATGATCCTTGAGTTGGTCGAAACCAACGGCTATCGATTCGGCGAGATCGGCGTCGTGGCCCGTACCCTTGATCCCTACGAGCCGTACATCCGGTCGGTCTTTGACCGCCATCGGGTGCCGTTTCGTACGACGGCCGCTCGATCGTTGATGGAAGAGCCGACGTGCAAAGTCATCGTGCAGCTTGTCTCGTTGCCGCTAAACGAGTGGTATGCTCCATTCGTGCTCGACGTCGTGACGTCGCCCTTTTATACGACCACTCGGTGCGATGACCGGTCGCCGGCCTATCGACCGGAACAGTGGCGACTCGCCGTTCAGGCCCTGCGCATCACTCGCGGAACGGACGAATGGAACCGACTGAGGCAGGTCGGCCGAGAAAGTTTGGCGTTGGGCGACGAGGAAAACCCGCTCGATTCTTCGGCGATTGCGCCGGAAACGCTCACGTTGCTCCGACAAGTCATCGCCGAGCTGATGGAAGACTGTTCCACAGTGCCGTCCAAGGGAACCATCGGTCGGCTGGTGGAGGCCTGTCGAACCCTGGTTGATCGGCACATCCGCCGGCCAGATCCTCGAGCAAGCGCCGAAGATCCGCTTGCCGCCGATCAGATGGCGACGTGGGCGGCGCTGGATCGTCTCTGGGTGACCCTCACGGACTTGGAACCGCTCAATGAGGAACTGACCTGGGCTGAGTTCGTCGGATTGCTGACACGCGCCATTGAAAAAGCCACGGTGCCGCTTGCTTCAATCTCCGATGCCGGCGTAACGGTGTCGGACGTGATGGCCGCCCGCGGGGTGCCGTTCAAGGCGGTGTTCCTTTTGGGGCTGAACGATCGAACATTCCCCCGATCTATTCGGGAGGACGGATTTCTACGGGATCGGCACCGTCGCGTGCTCGATGCCACGCTGGGATTCAAGATCGACGAAAAACTGGCCGGCTATGAAGAAGAGCGGTTGTTGTTCTATCTCGCCTGTTGCTTGGCACGACATCGTTTGTATCTCTCCTATCAACGGGCCGATGAATCGGGCCGCATGCTGGCTGTGTCGCCATATCTTGACGACGGTGTCCGGCTGTTTGGAGTGGAACATTCCAATGAAGATGTGGTGCCACGTCGGTTGACGGAGCGGGTGAAACAGCGGCCGGCGGAGCGATTCTTCATCGCACCTTCCGATCTCATTCAATGGTCGGCCTTAAACAGTCGGGACCCGGCCGATCTGATTGATGCACTGGGTCGCGATGGGGACACCTTTCGGCATGCGGTCGAGGCCCTTGGCCGCATCGAGGCGGACGAACACGAGCTGAACGAGTGTGATGGTTTGACGGGGGCTCTTGAACCCCATTGGCGACGACTGCTCGATCGAGGCATGGCTCCGACTCCGCTTGAGCGATATGCCCGTTGTCCTTTTCAGTATTTCGCCGCTGACGTCCTGCGGCTGGAAGCGAACCGGCTGGTGATCGAGCCGGGACCGGACGCCGCCCTTGTCGGCAGCCTCTGCCATGCTGCGCTGCGGCACTGTTACGAGCGGCTCGTGCAAGCCGGATGGCCGGTTCAACGGGTGAAGGAGGATGAACTGAAGGGAATCGTTGCTTCGTCCGTCGAACGGGCCTCGGCCGATCTGGAGAATCGACAAGGGGTGGGCCCTTATCTCCTCTGGGAAATGGCCAAAGAGACGGTCTGTCAACTTGTGTGCGAGGCGGTGGAAGCGGATGAAGCGGAACAGGCCGAGCAGCCATACGGCCCCATTGCATTTGAGGTAGAGGGAGAGGGGGGCGTTCCGGAGACCCTTGGCGGGGAGCCGTTGAAAATTCGGGGCCGGGTCGATCGGCTGGATCGGCATCGGATTTCGGGAGCCCTGCGTGTCATCGACTATAAGTTCAAGATGGGTTCGGCCATGAAGTCGGAAGACCGGAACCTCCTGCAGTCGGCGGTTCGTGGCTACCGGCTCCAGCCGCCGCTCTACAGTTGCCTCTCCGTGCAAGGATCTGCTTTGCCCGACCTGGTGCAGTTCTTCTTCCTCGCACCTCAGTGGGTGCCGAGCATCAGCCGCTCGACGTTCGAGAGACCTTCGTGGTCGTCTGATACCGGTCTCCTGATTCGGAGGACGTTGAGCACCTTGATCGATGGTATCCGCGCCGGGCGGTTTTTTATCCTGCCGGACGGCTATTGCGACGGTTGTCTCTACAGGCCTGCATGCCGGCGGGAACATGGCCCCACGTGGTGGAGAGCCTATCGTGCGTCTGAACCGAAATCGCTGAGGGCGATGCGGAAACAGAAGGTGAACGGTGAGTGATCGTGCTTCGAGACCGGCCCGCGCGATCCCCGACCGCGCCGCCCGGGAGGCGGCGGAGACGACGTGGGATCGAAACGTCGTGGTCATTGCCGGGGCGGGAACCGGCAAGACGACCTTGCTGGTGAATCGGCTGGTGCATCTGCTTATGAGGCAGCCGGAGCCGATCCCGATCATGCGGATCGTCGCCTTGACGTTCACCAACAAGGCCGCGACGGAGATGAAAATGCGGTTGCGCGAACGACTGACCGTTCTCGCTTGTCCCGAAGCCGCGTCGATGCGGTCGAGCGGCGGCGGGGCCTTATCCTGCGGCGAACTTGAAGCACGTTACGGTCTCGATCCGGCGGCCGTCGCCACGCTGGCTCGGGCGGCGCTCGCCGATCTTGAAAAGGCGCAAATCGGCACGTTGCACGGCTTTGCGGCCCATCTGCTGCGGCTCCATGCTCTGGAGAGCGGCGTCGACCCTGATTTTCGAGAGGACGACGGCTTGCGATTCGACGAACACTTCACTGCCTCGTGGGATCTCTGGTCGGATCGAGAGCTGAGCCGATCCGGTCCCCATCATCGTCTATGGCGGCGGGTGTTGACATCGGTTTCTCCGGCTTCGATTCGAGACATGGCCAAGGCGCTCTGCGGCGAATTGGTCGATCTCGATGTCCTTCAGCGGCAGGTCTCATCCGATGCGATGCCGGTGGCCGTCGTCCGGTGGCTGCAGCAGCAACAGGAGCGAGCTCGTCTATTATTGCAAATCCACGACCGACCGAAACGGCGAAAGGTGGAACACATGGTGGCGGCCGCCGCATCACTGATGAAGCTGGTGGCGGAAGAAGGTCCGGCCGGCCGGCAGAGATTGTCGACGGAAGAGCGGCAGTGGCTCGAAAAAGACGTAGGCAACAGCGTGGCGGGGTGGGAGGAGAAAGATTTTCACGAGGCGGCCGCCCTGATTGAGACGGCGCAGCAGTTGCTGGCGATCGATGAAAGCGTGTTTCGCGACCTTCTGTCGCTGCTTCTTCCCTTGATCCGGCAGGTTCGAGACACGTTCGTTACGCAAGGCTGGTTGTCATTCGACGGACTGTTGGCTCGGGCCAGAACGTTGCTCTATGACCATCCGTCCGTCCGCGAGCGGATCAAGCGAGAATATCGGGCGGTCTTGGTCGATGAGTTTCAGGATACGGATCCCGTCCAGTACGAGATCGTCCTGGCTCTGTCGGAACGGCTGGGGGAAAGCGCGGCTCGCTGGCAGGACCTGTCGCTTGAGCCCGGTAAACTCTTTATCGTCGGTGATCCGAAACAGTCGATCTATGCCTTCCGTCGAGCGGACATCGAGGCCTTTGACCGAGTGGTCGAAAAAATCGAAAGTGAGGGGGGAACGGTCTTGACCCTGACGACGAACTTCCGCAGCGACGCCGCTCTGTTGGAACCGGTGAACGGCGTCTTTGATCGGCTGTTCGAGCGGCGGCCGTTAGTCCAACCCGCGAATGTGCCGTTGGAGGCTGGTCGGCCACGAGGTACCATGTCGATCGAACCGGGTGTGCGGCTTTATGTGGTGGTTCCTCGGGAGCCGGATGTTCCCTTTGATGCGGCGGAGGCGACAAGGGCCGAGAGTGAAATGACGGCGCGCTGGCTGGCCGACGAGGTGCTGAGCAACCCGTCGATCAAGCCGGGGCACGTGGCCTTGTTGTTCAGGAAACTTACGCAGGCCGATGCCTATCTGGACGCGTTGCGGCGGCATGACATCGCTTACGTGATCGAGGGGGAAAAACACTTCTACCGGCGGCAAGAAGTGATCGACTTTGTCAATCTGTTGCGCGTGTTGGATCATCCTCATGACGAGGTCGCCTGGGCCGGTCTCTTGCGGTCGCCGCTCGGCGGGCTGACGGACCGGCAACTATACGAGCTTCGGCGGGCTGGGTTATGCGATTATCGTCATGCAGACCGCCTGGCAAAGTGGGCTCATCCGTCGGCCGCTGCTGTTCAAAGACTCTATAGGCATCTAACCTGGCTGCACCGCACGGTCGCGGGCTTGCCGTTGGCCGAGGCCATGGATCGGATCTTCGACCGATTGCCGATCCTGGAGGTGGCGGCCGCTTCCCTTCATGGTGAACAGGCCGTGGCCAATCTTCTCAAGGTGAAGCAGATGGCTGCGTCCTTCGTCGACCGGCCTCACGCGACCTTCGGTCGATTTGTCGATCTCATGAGCGCGAGGTTGGAAGAGCAACCGGACGAATCGGAGAGTCCGTTGACGGAAGAATCTCTGGAAGCCGTGCACGTGCTCACCATTCATAAGGCCAAGGGGTTGGAATTCCCCATCGTGGTGCTGCCCGGCCTTCACCAAGGGAGCGGGCGTGGACGAGACGTCCCGTGGGTCTCCTACGATTGGTCGAGCGGCGTCTACGGTCTTGCTCTGGGGTGCCATCGCTCGCTTGGCTCATTGCTGGTTGCGAGCAAGCAGCGGCTGCGTGAAGAGGCGGAACGGCGCCGATTGCTCTACGTGGGCATGACGAGGGCCAAAGATCTGCTGGTGCTGACCGGAGGGGTCACGGCCCGCTCGGCCGGCGAAACCGTCTTTGATCTGTTACAGTCCGGCGAGACGGGAACGATCGGAGACCGCTCGATGCCGGTTCTTCGGGTAGGAACCGCGACGATTCCCCACCATGTCATCACAGCGCCAGAACGAAGACGCCTGTCCAGACGACGTGAACAGGAAGCTGAATCGCTCCTGATCGATATGCAAGCCGTGGCGACTCGCTGGCGTGAGCGGGCAGTGCGATGGGAACAGGTATGCAAGACCCCGTGCTTCCTCACTCCCACAAGCATGGGTGTGAGCATGGACGAAGGGGGCGCGCCGCCCGTGGGTCTCACGGCTTCGAAAGAGAAGAAGGAAGCGGCGATCGGACGGTC
>JAIWOH010000082.1 GCA_020216985.1 Nitrospira sp. | reverse complement strand
GGCCGGCGTCGTGGTCCATCGCCTGCTGGAACGGTGGGATTTTTCGCGAGATCCGGCGGAATTACTGGTTCAGCTCGACCCGGTTCTCGAATCGGTCCTTGGGACTGACCAACAGGTCCATGCTGAAACAGTCGCTGAGTCCGTCCGGGAGCTTCTGGTCTTTTTTTCTCAGACCGATCTCTACAGGCGGCTCGCAACGGCCGAGATCCTTGGCCGTGAAGTGCCGTTGCTGATGCCGTGGGGAGAAGGACAGGTGATGGAGGGGGTGATCGACGTGATCTACCGGCTTGACGGGACGGTCTGGGTGGCGGACTATAAAACCGACGCGATTGAGGCCGAACAAGCGGCGGCTCGAGCCGAACGGTACCGGACGCAAGCTCAAGTGTACAAGGAAGCGGTGCGGGGGAGTCTGAACGTCGAGCCTCGGTTTCACTGTTTATTTTTGCGGTGCGGCGTGGCCGTCGAACTCTAACGCGGAGATCGTCGAAATGGCCGGCCGTCGTTTTATCTCGCCGGAAGCCTTTGCCCGACTTGTCAAGCAGGCGATCAAGGATTTGCCTCCTCCCTACGCGAAACTAATGGAGTCTATCGCCGTGGTGATCGAGGAGGAGCCGCCCCAAGAGGTATTGGAGGATCTTGAACTCGATGATGAGGATGAGCTGCTGGGGCTCTATCAGGGTCAGTCACTCGCGGAAGAATCGTTCTTTTCCGCCGGGGGGACGGAGCCGGCGAAAATCTCCATCTATCGCGGGCCGATCCTGCGGCAGTGTCACAGTGAAGAGGAGATCGTCCGCGAGGTTTATGAAACCGTCATGCACGAGCTGGGGCACCACGTGGGGCTCGATGACGACGAAATGCCGTATTAGAAAACAGTTGTCAGTCGAGGGTTCTTGGGTGTCAGCCTCGGAGATCTGCCAATGGGCGACTCAAAACCGACAACCGACAACGAGCTCCCGCCGCTTATGCGGTGTGCTTTTCTTTGAGGAATCCTCTTGCCAGCATCGCCAGGCCGATGACGATCATGGGAGTGGAGAGGATCTGCCCCATCGTAACGTGGGCGAAGAGAAAGCCCAGGTGTTGATCGGGTTCTCGGAAAAACTCCACGAAGAAGCGGCAGAGACCATAACCGGTCAGGAAGCCCCAGAATATGGTTCCCGGCGGGGTCTTCACACGGCCGATGGCCCAGAGCACCGTAAAGAGCAGCGGGCCTTCAAGCCCGGCTTCGTACAGTTGAGAGGGATGGCGGCAAATCGGCCCTCCGGTCGGGAAGACCATGCACCAGGCCACGTCGGTCTCTCGCCCATAGAGTTCGCCGTTGATGAAATTGCCGATTCTGCCGAACCCCAGTCCGATCGGCGTGACCGAAGCGGCCAAGTCGGCGACCGTTGCGGCGGGAACGCCGCGCCGTTTGCTGAACAAGAGGAGGGCGATGATCGTACCGATCAACCCGCCGTGAAACGACATCCCGCCTTCCCACACGGCGAAGATCTTCCAGGGCTGATGCGAGTAGTAGGAAAAATTATAAAACAGAGTGTAACCGATTCGTCCGCCGAGAAAGACTCCGAAGGCCGCGAAGACCACCATGTCGTAGACTTGTTCGGGGGGGAGAGGCAACGCCTGTGCGGCGGCCTTGCGCTTGATGAGCCAATAGGCCGCCGTGAGCCCGATAAGATACATCAGGCCGTACCAGCGGAATTGCAACGGGCCGAGTTCGAAAAAAACCGGATCGATGTTGGGAAAGGGAATCGCGGCGAATGAGCCCACGTCGTGTCCTTTGCCTGACGGATGCGGCGATGATAGGGGAGGGCCTCGTCCATTGCAAGCCGTTCGCCGAGCGACTCGATCCCGTTCCGCGATTCGTCGCGGTGTTCTCCGGCGACCGGAGGTCATTCCGTCTGACGTTCGTGTTGAATGGACTCCACCTGTGACGCGGAGACGGTTTCGATCGGGGGAAAGTCTTCTGCAAAACGGGCGGGGAACACATATAACCGATCGCTCACCGAGAAGAGGAGTCTGTATTCGGTCGCGTCATGGTAGAGACGGATGGTGGAGAGGGTCGATAGGGAAGGATCTTTATCAAACTTGCCGAAATTGCGGCCGAGTTGTGCCGGAACCGTGTAGAGGCCGATGAGGACGGCGGCCAGCGCGGGGTACCACATCAATCCATCGAGTCGGATGTCGGGCCTGCGCCACCGGACGAGCGCGTAATCGATACCCGACGCGACCAGCAACACGAGCGCGAGTGCGGACGCAGCCGAAGCGACAAGGGCCTGAGTTTTGTAGCCGAGAACGTCGAGCGCGAAATCAAGAACGCTCAGCGCAAGCAGACACCAGGGACCGTAGATCATCGTGGTCAGAGACACTTTGAATCGTCTGCGCGTTCTTGACGGATCCGTCTGATCCACGTCGAAGAGACCCCGCACGGCCAGAAGCACGAAAAAGAGCAGGAGCAGCAGAGGCAACAAACTGCGCTCGAAAAATACGGCCATTGGAACGGTATCCAGGATCCATAAGGCTCCGAATTCTGACAAGTACGATCGGGTGTAGATCACCCCTTCAAGGTAGGCCAAAAGGGTGAACGCCGCCATCCCAGCCAAAGCTTTGGGGGCCTGCTCGACAAACTGTTGGGCGCCCGGCGCGCGTTTGGGCTCCGGAGCGTTCTGTTTCTGCATGCGTCACCTCGGAACCGGGCTCGCCGCCATATGCCTTGCGCAAGCGCGTGCCTCGCGGGAGAGGCGGACCGTCGCTCTGTCGGTTCAGAGCGTCTAAGACCAAGACCGAGTGCGTGGCGTGGTTACACAGTACCGATGCCGCCCGAGAACATGCAAGAGATGAAAGACTCCGTTGCCGGCTGTCGTGGGCTAGATCCGTGGGCCTGGCGCTTTCGTTAACGCGCGGTTGAGAGCTTCGGGCACCATGCGTCGTTTGGTCTCTGTCTTGCATCGGTCCCAGCGCGATGTTACAGTTTCGCGGCCTGTGGTACCTGGATGGAAGAGCAAAAGGCATGGCGTCATCAACGGGGCGAACTGCCGGAGTGGCGGAATTGGTAGACGCAAGGGACTTAAAATCCCTCGGGCTCACAAGGCCCGTGCCGGTTCGATTCCGGCCTCCGGCACCAGTATTGAGGATACCCGACGGATCTGAGTTACGTTACAAAAAGAGGGATGCATGAGCAGCACAAAAATGATCGTGGTGATCGGCAGTGTGGTTTTGGTCGTTGTCGGCGGAGGATTGGGAGCCTGGATGGCGGCAACCGCCCCTCCTGACAATCTGGAACCCTGGAAAGAACAGCAATGCAACGAATATGTGACACAGTTGGAGCGGGTCAACCAGTACAAGATGTTCTGGTCGTTCGTTCAACGACGGGTGGCGTTTAACGACTGTCTGAGCAGAATAGAGGAAGCCGGCGGAAAGCCGACGGGCGGTGCCCATCCCTAGAAAGCCGATCCCGAAGAAGGCCGACTCCGATGGATTCGACAGCTCTGGGCGAGGGGAGAAGCCATTGGAACACGGAAGGGGAAGCGAGGAGACTCCTTCTCTTTCCCATCAACTTGCCGTCATGACGCGCGATCGGGAGCCGTGGCCGTCTCGTGATCAGTATTCGTCGATTTCATCGGTTTCGTCGACTAACTCCGCCGTGATCTCGCCAGGTTCGGCGGTCCATTGAGTCAAGGGAATCCCTTTCGCCTTAAGGATCGCTTCCTGTTCGGTTCCCGCCGCGATGGTCAGTTCGTAATGAATAGTTTGGCGCAATTGGAACATTCTCATCCTGTCACCTGTCGTCTCTCCTGTGGGATATGATCACAAGCGAACTGCCGTCGGTTACCGGGCCTGATCACTCTCGACGGGGATAACGATATGAGCGTAGGGGGTTCCGGCCCACCGCACCCACGGCCCTCCTTGTTCGGGAGAAGTCGGCAAACCGGCTAAGAGGGTTGGGTTGGGAAGTCTCACCATCATGTGGGGACCCAATTCTGTTACGGAGGGGTGATCAGCCGGCGCCTCCATTGCGGAGGGGGTCGGGCTGTTCATTGACCGGCCGCCACGCAACATGTAGGCAAGACCGATTTGGTTGCCGGCCGGGAGACGGTCGGCTTTCAAGGCGTTGGCAAACTCGGCCCAAGACTCGTTCATACAGACGGGGCCCTGGCCGCCCTTGTCTCGATTGTCGGAAACGCACGTCCAGCCGTTGGTCCCTTGTCGCAGGACGTTCCCGTTCTGATCTAGAATCGTGGCGCGTGTCGAAAGGGAAGTCGGAGCGGCGGCCTCCGCGGTCTGAACCACGGCATGCCGTATGACGTCGCGCCGGGCTCCTCCTTCGCCGAAGGCCGACGGCGCGGTCCACGTGAAGAGAGTAAGGAGAGACATGATGATCAGCGGCAACGAAACCGTCGGGCTTGCATGAGGTGTCATGGGCGGCTCCTTTCCTATGAGTCGTGGGTGGTAAGTTCGTCTTTAGTCATTGTATGGCAGAGGGTCGAGATTTGGAAGTTCAGGGGGAACGAGATGTGGCTTGGGATGCCTGGCCCGATCCTGGCCTGATGAGGAGGGGAGAGGTGGCGAGGCTCTCGGAAAAGTATTATCATACCGTTACCGATTTACAGCCTATGTCTATTCCGCGGGAGGTGTCATATGTCGGACGAAGTCACCTGTCCTTCGTGCAATGCCGAAGGGACCAAGCGACTCAGTGATGTGATCCGTCAAGAGGCGATCGAAGGTGTGAGAGGCGGCATGGCGGAGCAATACAACCCACCACGGCAACCATGGGGATATGTTCAGGGATTTTTGCTGGCCATTCCCGTCAATGTCGGAATCATTCTGGGTTTCGGCACACCGGGCGGGTCGGAGAACGAAAAGGCCATGCTGGATTTGATCACCACTCTGAGTTTCCTTGGTATTTGGGTCGGATATGGGACGTGGAAGAACAAGTCGTACAAGAAAAAACTGGAGGAATGGAAAAATATCGTAGCGGCGAAGTTACATTGTCTCAAGTGCGGCCACGTGTTTGAAGGATAAGCGCGCTCTTTTCGACGAGTCGTTCTCCCGCTCAAGAAGCAAGTGGTGCGGGCGATTCTCTCTTCGAACGCGGGACAACGTATCTCTGCTCGGCCGGCATGGGGCCAGGAAGGAACATCCATGAAGAGCCTTGTCCACCTCCGGTTGCTCCGACGTTGGGCGTTCTTCCTCGTGCTATTGATGCTCGTGCACAGTTCAGCTCTAGCCGGCTGGGTGGCCGTTGACCGAGACTATCTTGATTCGGGGCTCCGCAGCATCTACATCGACCCTCATTTCATGATCAAGGAAGGATCGGTGGTGACCGTTCGACAGTTGACTGATTACAAGGTGATGCAAGGCAGCGCGGGGTTCGGTCTCTTCATGATGCCCCCGCACCGGTTCTTCTCAAGCGAGACGTTCAGGCAAATCGATTGCAGCCAAAAGCTGGTTCGCTTCCTGTCTTACACGGAATACACCGGCCACATGGGAACCGGCCAGGCTTCCAGAGGCTATGTAGATGTGGATCGGTGGCTGCCGATCGAACCGGAGACCATCAATCACGCCCTGTGGGAAGTGGTCTGTGCCGGCCAGTGATACCCTTGTTTGCCCTATTGACCCAGTGCGGCGCCGATAGAAGCGGGATAGGTAACGCTGAGCGGGCGAGCCGACGGTCCATCTCTTCTCCTGACTGCTGGCGTCGGCCGGTTCCTTGATTCGTGGGAAGACAATGCCGGTGACTCCCCCAACCCCCTCCCGGACCGATTGGCGGCTGCGGGGCGTGGTCGCGCGATCGGTGGGCATTCTTTCTATCGCCCTGGGGTTCGTCGTCGGCATGTACGGCCTCGATCATCCTGCCTCACCATGGGTTCGGACCGCGCTGGCGCTCCTCGTGACCGGCGTTGTGGCTCAAGCCTATGGGCTGTACTGCTCGATCAAACGGTTCCGATAGAAGAACGTCTCGCTGTGTGTGTCGCCGTTCCTCGGCTCGCATGGCCGGTTGGAGTTGCCGCGCAAGGAGGGGGTGAGCCCGATACGTCCAGGGGAAAATCATTGTGCGGTAAGGCCGAGGCGAGCAAGCGCGAGATCATCTTGGGCACGCTCCGATCGACCATTCGTCAAAGCGGGATCGCTTGCACGGCCTTGAAGCTGTGATGTGTCAATTCAGCAGACAGCAGAAGCGCAGATTTTTGACGGTCCGCTGGAATAGCTTGTTGACTCTCGTATTCATTTGTACCAACGGTCACGAAGAATTCCGTTGCAGCGCCAAGAAATAGAACCAAAGTGCCATACCATGAACCCCAACACAGCCAAGATGGCAGACAGAAGCCAGCCTTGCCAACCCCATTGACTCAACGGAACTTTGTTTGCTGTTTCTAAATTCGGGAACAACTTTCCCAAGGACATAACTGTAAAAGCCTGCGATCAGGAACCCAGAAATCGCAAAGAAGGCGACAAGCCAATCAGGCATTTCAGAAAACGTCTTGTATTTCTTGCAGCTTTTCCATTTGGAAATAAGTGATTTGAGCATGTGTTTCTCCTTGAAAAGGCTAACTATTGAGCAAACTGCCTGCTCTATCAGCTAACCACTAAACACGCAGTGTATTTCACCTTAGAGTTGTCTCTGTATCAGGCAAAAATCGTCCGCACTATCGTTCTCATCTGAAATTTTGTCAAGATCCGATGGTATGGATAGGCTGCAAGGCTCGGCGGTGCATCAGATATTGATTTGCAGCATATCCAGGATCAGTTCCCTCGGAGGTGGCCGGTTAGCGGCAGTCATCACCGAGCCATCCGCCGCCACAGCGCTATTACCTTACCTGCCACAGGCCATTGGTTCCCGCCTTTTATGGTCCGTTCGCGATTGGCTTTTTGCTCCGTTCTTCCGGCAGGAGCGCATGGCGATGTAGCGGGTGATCGCGTTATGATGCCTTCGCTTATTGCCTCTACAAGGAAAAGAAATGAGGGAGAACGTAATTATGGACGTAGATGTGTCGGCTCGGCGGTTGATGGCGATCGGCTGTGTCGTGGCGGGGGTCGGCGTAGCTGCCGGGGCGTTCGGTGCGCACATGCTCAAAACTCTGCTCGAACCGCCGATGTTGGCAGCCTATGACACCGGGACGCGATACCAGATGTACCATGCCTTCGGGATGATCCTGAGCGGGATGGGTGCGAGTGTGTTCAAGGATCATCGACTTGTGAAAGCCGGGTGGTTTTTTGCCGCCGGGCTCGTGATGTTTTGCGGGAGTCTCTATGGCATGGCGCTGCTGGAGTGGCGGTGGCTGGGGCCGATCACACCCATCGGAGGCCTCACGTTCATTGTCGGTTGGCTGTTGCTGGCCTGGCGGACCTGGCAAGGGATGAGATCTGCGGGACAGTAAAGCGACGGTAGTGGAGCAGTGCTGCCGTCGAGACGCCGTGCCGAGGGCTATGATCCGGATGGACAGGGCGCAAGACGTTTGCCGGAGATCGGGCCCCATCCGCCTCGATTGTTCAGAAACGACCCCTCGATTTTTATGGCATCGGTCGTCCCGTCCCGTTTGTGCCCTTCCGTGACGAACAGCAAACTGTCTTCCTGCACGAAGCCGCGGTCTTCCCACCGTAAGTAGATACTGTCGCCAAGCACGATGGTTTCGACCGGGAGCGGGTTCTCCGTTGTGGTTCGACCCGGCGGCGGGAACACCATGGTCAGTTTCTGTTCCTGGTGGTTCTGATGGTTGTGGATGATCCATTGCCAGGTGCCGCAGAGGCGAGTGAGGCCCCTGGTCCGGCGGATACGGTGTTTCCACTCGCGGAGCGACCACCAGGAAGCCAACGCCTGTTGCTGCGCCTCGCGAGCGACGTTCACTGCGACAGAAATCAAGTCTGACGGTGCCGCTGAGGAAGCAGGTAAGGAAGGTGTCTCGGGAGAGGGTTGGCTTGCCGACCGTTTCAACAGATCCGGCAATCCGGTGAAATGAACGGTACTGCTCAGCCATTCCTGTTGAGCGTGAGAGGGAGTTACTCGTGTTCCTGAAGGGGCGTCGGTCGTGGATGATGCCGGATAGGCCGACTCAGCCAGTTGCCACACGGCCAAGGCGGCCATCAGTTGATGGACCGATTGCGATAGTTCCGCAAGACGCAGCTCCTGGGCGACCTTGGGTGACACTCCCATGCCTTTGGCGCTCAGGATACCGGCCACATCTTGGAGACCGAGGGAGGGGCCGACACTTGAGATGAAGAGCGCCGTGGCGGCGGCATTGGAATCGAGCGAGGCGAGTCGGGACGAGTGACCGGAGACGATGTCGAACAAGGCCACCGGCGAAACATCTTCAGCCGCCGTGGCGGCCGTCGGCATCAGGCAACACAAGACGACAGCCGCCGTGAGGATGCCGAGGATGGTGCATAGGTTTGGAACGACCTTTCCGCGCATCGTCAAATCCCGTGCAGGAAGGGAATGGACCGTCATGTCCCTTGAAAACAGGTTTTGAGAAACTGCGCGGTCCGTTCCCAGGCGAGCGCCGCATCGTCGGCCCTGTATAAATCGGGCCTGACGTCGTTGCAAAATCCGCGAGCGGCGTCCGGATAGTGATAAGTTTCCACCTTCTTGCTCAGCCCGACGGCGGCGCGAAAGGCTTCAATGTCTTCGTCCGAGGTTTTTCCGGCCCGGTGTACCAACAGGGGGGCCGACAGATTCTTCACGAAGTCCCCGGTCGGTTGCGGCAGAGTGCCATAGTAGGAGACGGCCGCTCTCAGCCGTTTGCGGTGCCAGGCGAACCGCAGGGCGAAGGAGCCGCCCATGCCATAGCCCACCACGGCATGTTCGTTTCGCTTGGCGATGGTGCGGGTGTTGAGATATTCGCAGCAGGAATTGATGTCCGTCAGCGCCAGGGACGGGTCGAGCCTTTCCGACAAGGTTGCAGCCACGTCGTCATTGGCGGTCACCATGCCGCCCAGTCGGCCATACAGGTTGGGGACGATAACCATGTACCCTTCGCAGGCCAGACGGGCGCCCAGATCCTTCATTTGGCCGGTCAGGCCCCACCAATCATGAAGCAGCACAATGCCCGGATAGGCCCCTTTTTCCTGCGGCCAGAACAACAGACAGTCGATCTGATGTTCCTTCGGCATCCTTGTTCGGAAATAGGGATCGACCATTTGGTCGGTATGGGTGGGAACGGGCACACCGCTGGGGAACCGGGCGGTTCCCGTACCGATTTGTTGCAGTGTGAATGGTGCCGTGTGAGTGGTTGCGGTCATGCGATCGAATATAGGGAGCCGTTCGCCGGATTGTCAACGGACTCCCGAGACGGAAGTTTGCGGGGCGTATCGCATTTGTCGGTTCCGTATGGTTTCTCTCGCCTTCGGTGTCCGTTTGTGCCATGGTTGAGCCGCGCCGTCCAGTATGCCGTCCATACGATCGGCGCGTACCCTCTCATTCATGCGGGGATGATATGTCGGAACATTACCGGCCTCATGGGCCGATCGGCCGCGGCGCACCGATCGGCATCGGCAGGCCGATCGGTGTGGGATTGATCGGCGCCGGACGACACGGGATTCGCTATGCTCGACATATCGTCCATGACCTCTCGTTCGCCGTTCTGAGGGCGGTCTGCCGGCGGCATCCGGATCGAGGACTGGACCTGCCCGACGCGCACTCGGTCACGATGTACGGGCAGGGCGAATCGTTGATCGCGGACCCTTCCGTTGAGGCCGTCATCGTCGTCGTTCCGCCGGCCTTGGCTCCCGAGATTTGTCGTCTGGCGGTGCAGGCTCGCAAACCGCTGTTGATCGAAAAGCCCTTGGCCGTTTCGGGAGCGGAGGCACGGGCCATGGTGTTCATGGCTCGGCAGGCGTCCGTGCCCTTGATGACAGCCCAGACTTTGCGGTTCGACGCCGCCATTGAAGGAGTTCGTGCCTGGAAGGAGCGTCTCGGTCGATCGGAGAGGCTGCTCCTGACCAGTCACGTCGAAGTCAAAAACAACAGGGTCGATCATGCTCAGGGATACGGCGGGCGAGGGGCTTTGCT
>JAIWOH010000099.1 GCA_020216985.1 Nitrospira sp. | reverse complement strand
TGCAGAAAGGAACGAGGTAGACATTGTTGTTGCTTGCCGAGGCGTTAGACTACTTCGATGAGAGTTTCTCCGGTGGCAAGACGCTGCACGATCTCAGGAAGAAGCGGTGCCAGCCGGTTTTGCAGCAGGGGTTTGTGGCATTGCCGATTCGTACCCATACGACTGCAGCCGGTTTGTCGTCGAGTGTCGCAAGGATAGCAAAGTCTTCGTCCTTGGTTATGATGACGTATTGATGTCGGCGGGCGAATTCAAAGATGGCGCGATCGTCGAGCGCTACGCCAGGGTGATCGTGGATGCGAATGGCATCGTGTCCGCGTTCGCGCAGCCAACCAGCGAGACCTGGCGGGAAGTCGGCGTCCACGAGAAATGTCATGTGGTTTGTGCCGGCATGATCGTATGGTCCAAGTATGCAGCGGCGAGGTGATCGCGGCTCGAATGTCGTCACGCTCCAAGTAGGGATAGTCGCGTAGGATCTTTTCTTTGGATGCGCCAGCCGCAAGCATATCCAGGATGTCTTGGACACGGACGCGCAGGCCGCGGATGCAAGGACGCCCACCGCATTTGCCTGGCTCGATGGTGATCCGCTGGAGAAGATCTGGTTTCATGGGCTGTACACGTATACTAAAATGCACGCCAGCGTCTTTTGCGCGCACAATATGGCACTAGACTGGAGGGTGAGCAATCACCGTTGGGAACCCAAAACGGTGTTCCTACATTGGACCTCTGAGGAAAAATCGGCCGAATGGGTTGATGTTGGATAGCTGGAGAAATCAGCCTTCTTTGGTTAAATATGGTTGTAGAAGGGAAGTGCATGGACCGTGGCCTGGTGTCGTTGCCCCTCGATCTCGACGGCGAGCACGGTGTCGGGGGTGGCGAAGTCGCGCAGGGGGAAGCCGAAGGCGATGACGCGGTTTAAGAGCGGCGAGAAGGTCGCGCTGGTGACCCAGCCGACTTCGCGATCGCCGCTCAACAGTTTGGCGCCTTTCGGCGGGAAGGTCTGTTCATCTAATACAAGCCCAACCAGGCGCCGTCGCACCTGGCCGTAGGTGTCCATCCGAGCCATGACTTCCTGGCCGGGATAGCAGCCCTTGTTGAGACTATAGGCTTTGTGTTCCAGATTGGCTTCCGGTGGGACGATCTCTTCTGTCAAATCTGCTCCGGCTTTCGGCAGCCCTGCTTCAATCCGCAAGGTCTCAAGCGCCTGCCGGCCGACCGGCTTGATTTCATGGGATTGGCCTGCTTCCCACAGCCGATTCCACGCCACCGGCAAGGCATCGGCCGGCAGCATCACTTCAAGATCGATCTCGCCCGTTTCCTCCGTCCGCATCACGAGGGCGATCTGGTCTCCGATCCGTGCGGTGACGAAGGTCACCGGCTTGAGATCCGACACATCGACGCCGAAGGCCGACTGAACGACCGTCGGAGCTTGAGGACCGCTCACGAGCAGCAACCCCCAACTCTCGGCGCAATTGTCCATCTTGGCCTTGGTGCCGTAGAGGAGAAATTTGCGCAGGGTCTGATAGGTCGTCTCGCCGATCTCTCCGACGTCTTCGATCATGATCGCGTCGGGCTGTCTGTACAGGCGGAAATAGGTCAGCATTTTGCCTTTGTGATTCAGCAGGCTGGAATAGCACCCCTGCCCCGGCTGAAGGGGCAGGACGTCGTTGCTGACGATGCTTTGGAGCCACTTGATGCGGTCTTCGCCGGTCACGCGGACCTTCCCTCGATGCGACATGTCAGCTAAGCCGACGGCCCGGCGCACGGCGCGGTATTCGGCCGCCGCATCTCCGTAATGGGCCGGGACTTCCCAGCCGGTCACCTCTTCAAACGATGCGCCGAGCTGGACGTGATGCGCGTATATGGATGAGCGTTTCATTGTGCAAGAGCCTGTGTTGAGCGGTTCAGGTTCAAAGCGAACGTGTCATTCGATTCGCGATTCGGCGGTCCTCATCGAGCGCCGGACAGGATCTCTTCCACCAGATCCCTCGTGCGCGCCGACATCTCGTTGCGCGTCACGATCCGATCGACGCCGAGCGATCGAGCTCTGCTCCACGTCTCGACGTCCTCGTGGCTGGCGTAGGCCAGCACGGGGATCGTGGTAAAGCGACGGTCTTCCTTGAGCGTCTTCAGCGCCCGAACGGCATCGATAGCCAGATCGTTCATGTCGAGGAGCACTGCCGCCGGATGAAGCGACGACATCTTCTCCTTGATGTCATCCTGCGACCGGATCTTTTCCAATCGGTAGCCGTGCGGCAACAGGGCTTCGCGGATTTTGGCGTAAAAGAACAGATCATTGACGCCGACCAGCAGGGTCTTACGGGAATCGGCGGCATCGCGTTCGGTGTTCGGGTTCGTCGTGATGGTCATGCGGGATCTCTTTTTTTCTGTGTGGTTTCGTTACACGTCGGCGGTGACTCCCATTTTTTGACGCGGCTGCTGAAAGTTGGGAATCGGGAACCGACAACTGACGACTGTTGCGTCAGTTCAGCATACTGATCAATCGCCCCAACGCCTTTCTGGCCAAGGCATAGTTTGGGTTGAGGGCCAGGGCTTGCTTATAGGCGTTGATCGCTTCCGTCCATTGGCCTTTTTTCTCGTACACGCGACCGAGATTCAGATAAGGGAACGCGGGGCTTTCGTATCGCTTGGCCTGCATGGCTTTTTGGAACCAGATGATCGCGTCGTCCAGCTCGCCCTTCTCGATCAGATAGACGCCGATGTCGTTGTACGGGTTGCCCAAGTCCGGATCCCGCGCGATGGCTTTGTGACATTCTTCGATGGCGTCGTCCAACCGCCCCATAAAACTGTACGTCCATCCTAAAAAGGTGTAGGCCTCGGCGGTCGGGTGCGCGGCCAGCGATTGCTTGTAGAGGTTGACGGCTTCTTCAAGCTCCCCTTTCATCTGTCGCTCGAACGCCCGTTGAAAAAGATTCCATGCTTCCCGCTTGTCTTCTTCGCGGCCTTCGCCCTGTACGAGAAAGTCTTGGACGTCCATGATCGCCAATCGTCGATGGTCGTTGCGTCGTTGGACACGCCGGGTGGGGGGCCCGGACGGCGTTCGACGGATGATGGAAAACGCTATTCCTGCTTCAGTTTTTTCTTGATTAACTGCGCTCCGTATCGGCCGGACAGCAACATTGAGCCGAAGGCCGGACCCATGCGCGGGGTGCCGTACACGGCCGCGACGGCCAGGCCGACGACGAAACAATTGGGATAGACCTCCCCCGTCCGGTCCACCACCTCTTCCTCCGATCGAGAAACCCACATGGCTCCGTTGCCCGGCACGGGCTTGTATAGATTCCGCTTGTGCAAGAGCTCGACGACGACGGCGTCGTGCCCCGTGGCATCCACGACGATCTTGCTTTCCAGAGCGATCGGATCCACGTGGATGATGTCATGACCGGCCATCTCCGCCGTGGTGTTGTTCACCACGATGCCTTCTAATAATCCGTCTTGGCGCAAGATCAAGTCCACGACGCGGGTCAAATTCAAGACCTTGGCGCCGGCCCGGTAGGCGGCGGCGACGAGGGCGCCCGTGGCGTGGGGCGGATCGACCATGTACATGCCGTCGCAATCGGCGATTCTTTTGCAGGGGACGCCGAGTTCTTCGAGAATTTCGTTGGCCGGCTCGCAGATCGTCGCTTTGTTCATCAGGTAACCGCCGTGCCAGAACCCTCCTCCCAGGGCGAGGCTTTGCTCGACGATCAACGTGCGAAAGCCCATCGCGGCCAGGTCGTGCGCACACAGCAGGCCGGAGGGGCCCGCTCCGACGATGATGACGTCGCTTTCAATGAGCTGGTCGAACTCTTTGTAGTATTCCCGCGCGATGTGCCGGGTGACGTCCCTCTCTCGCAACGGGGCCGGCTTGGGTTTGTGCATATGTGGCTCCCTCTGGCCGGCGCTGTCCGAGCACTGGGGCTGCGCCGGTGTTGTGGACCGACCTGCCGAAACGGGTTGCTAGCGATAGATTTCGGCTCCGGTCTTTCTGAACTCGTCCGCCTTTTCTTGCATGCCGATCTGAATCGCCCGTTGCTCGTCGATCTGTTTCTGCGCCGCGTAATCCCGCACGTCCTGTGTGATCTTCATCGAGCAGAAATGGGGCCCGCACATGCTGCAAAAATGTGAGATCTTCGCGGCCTGGTCGGGCAACGTGGCGTCGTGGAACCGGCGCGCCGTGTCGGGATCGAGCGAGAGGTTGAACTGATCCTCCCAGCGAAATTCAAAGCGGGCCTTGGAGAGCGCGTTGTCGCGAATCTGCGCCCCCGGATGGCCCTTCGCCAGGTCCGCCGCGTGCGCGGCGATCTTGTAGGCGATCACGCCGGCCTTCACGTCCTCTCGGTCCGGCAATCCCAAATGTTCCTTGGGCGTCACGTAGCAGAGCATCGCGCACCCGTACCAACCGATCATCGCCGCGCCGATACCGGAGGTAATGTGGTCGTAGCCGGGAGCAATGTCGGTCGTCAAAGGCCCCAGCGTATAAAAGGGCGCCTCGTGGCAGGCCTTGAGCTGCTTCTCCATGTTGGCCTGGATCATGTGCATCGGCACGTGGCCAGGGCCTTCGATCATGACTTGGACGTCGTGTTTCCAGGCAATCTTGGTCAGTTCGCCGAGCGTCTCAAGTTCGGCGAACTGCGCCTCGTCGTTCGCGTCGGCGATGGAGCCGGGACGCAAACCGTCGCCCAAACTAAAGGCCACGTCATAGGCCTTCATGATCTCGCAGATTTCCTCGAAGTGAGTGTAGGCAAAATTCTCTTGATGGTGCGCCAGACACCACTTGGCATGGATCGAGCCCCCGCGCGAGACGATGCCGGTCATGCGCTTGGCGGTCAGCGGGATATAGGCCAGCCGCACGCCGGCGTGGATCGTGAAGTAATCCACCCCTTGCTCGGCCTGTTCGATCAACGTGTCTCGATAGATTTCCCAGGTGAGGTCTTCGGCCTTGCCGCCGACTTTTTCCAGCGCCTGGTAAATGGGCACGGTGCCGATGGGCACCGGCGCGTTGCGGATGATCCATTCGCGGGTTTCGTGGATGTTTTTGCCGGTGGAGAGGTCCATCACCGTGTCGGAACCCCAGCGGATGGCCCAGATCATTTTCTCGACCTCTTCCTCGATGGACGAGGCGACGGCCGAGTTGCCGATGTTGGCGTTGATCTTGACCAGAAAATTGCGGCCGATGATCATCGGCTCGCTTTCGGGATGATTGATGTTCGACGGGATGATCGCGCGGCCTCTGGCCACTTCGTCGCGGACGAACTCCGGCGTGATGACGGCCGGGATATTGGCGCCCCAGGCAAACCCGGGGTGTTGCGCCACCCCGCCGCCGTGCCCGTTGCGGGAGGCCAGTTCTCTGGCGACCTCGCGCGATTGGTTTTCGCGGATGGCGATGAATTCCATTTCCGGCGTGACGATGCCCTTGCGGGCGTAGTGGAGTTGCGTGACGTTTCTTCCGGGCTTCGCCCGCAGCGGTTTGCGGATATGTCGAAACCGAAGGTGTGCGAGTTTGGGATCGGTGGCCCGCTCTCGGCCGTACCCCGACGTAATCTGGTCGAGCTCTTCCACATCGCCGCGATCGAGCACCCATCGGCGCCGCAACGGCGACAGCCCGGCCCGCAGATCGATCGTGACAGTCGGATCCGTGTAGGGACCGGACGTGTCATAGACGGTGATCGGCGGATTGGGGATCGGTCCGCCGCCGTTCGTCGATCGCGTCGGAGAGAGGCTGATCTCGCGCATCGGCACCCGGACTCCCGGTGATGTGCCCGCCACGTAGACTTTTCGAGAAGCGGGGAAGGGCCCTGTGCTCAACGGTACGGTCGAAACGCCCGGCTCATTTCCGTTGGCGGCTTCGCGTTGATTCAGACGGTCATCCATGATGGAAGTCCTTTCGTGATGGAGCGCAGGTTTCAGCGCAGAACGTCAAAAAACCGAGCCGATCGCCGTGCTTCCAATAAAAAAGCCGCACCCCCCGGCCTTGGAGGTACGGCTGAATCCCCACAACGTCCGCTGTCTGTCCGGCTTCCCTACGCTGGTATTACCCAGGTCAGGTTGTGAGGGTCGTCCGATCGAGCGGACTCTCAGCCGTGAGGCTCCCCTAGCTATCAAGGTCGCATCATAGGTCCCGTCGAAGAACGAAGTCAATCGGCCATTAGCCCTATGGCTTTAGGCGCACCATGACGTTGCGGAGGCGTCCTCCGGCTCATGTGAGGAGCAAGGTCTCTTGCACCGACGCTCTTCGTTGAATGTATGAGGCCGCTGTCTGTAGAATCACGCTCTACACTTACCGGAGGATGTGGTGAAAACAGACGTCACGGTGCCGAAACCGATCACCGAGTATCAATCATTGACGGCGGACGAATTGTTCGATCGGACCGTTGCGGCTAAGCAAGCGCTCGGCGAGCGGGTGATGATCTTAGGGCACAACTACCAGCGGGATGAAGTGATTCAACACGCCGATTTTCGGGGGGATTCGCTGCTGTTGTCGAAACTAGCCTCCGAACGGTCGGACCGACCCTACATCGTGTTCTGCGGCGTCCATTTCATGGCCGAGACGGCGGACATCCTGAGCCGGTCCAATCAGACGGTCATTCTGCCCGATATGGCCGCCGGCTGTTCGATGGCGGACATGGCGGCAATCGAGCAGGTCGATCAGTGTTGGGAAGCACTCGGCCGCGTGATACCGGTCGAGGAGACCGTGACGCCGGCGGTGTACGTCAATTCCGCGGCCGTTCTCAAGGCGTTTTGCGGGGAGCATGGCGGCATCACCTGCACGTCGTCCAACGCCAGGGCCGTCCTCGAATGGTCGTGGGCGCGGCGCGAGAAGGTGCTGTTCTTCCCCGACGAACATCTCGGTCGCAACACGGCGAACAAAATGGGCATCCCTCGCGACGAGATGATCGTGTGGGACCCCTATCAGCCGAACGGCGGCAACACCAAAGAATCCATTCGGCGCGCCAGGCTGATTCTATGGAAGGGGCATTGCAGCGTCCACCAGATGTTTCAGCCCGCGCATGTCGAGTATTTCCGCAAACAATATCCCGACGGCCGCGTCATCGTGCACCCCGAGTGCCATGAAGACGTCGTCAACAAGGCTGACCTCGTGGGATCGACCGAGTTTATCATCCGAACCGTGTCGGCCGCGCCGGCCGGCACGATCTGGGCGGTCGGCACCGAGCTGAATCTGGTCAATCGTCTCAAACACGAACGGCCGGACAAGAAAATTTTCTTTCTCTCCTCGACGATCTGCCAATGCGCCACCATGTTCCGGATCGACGCCGCGCACCTCTGTTGGGCGATGGAAAATCTGGCGGAAGGACAGGTCGTCAACCACATCGTCGTTCCGGAGGACGACAAACGGTGGGCGAGGGTCGCGCTGGATCGGATGATGGCGATCAGCTAGCCCTGGCATGCCGTTTTGAGTTATAACGTCCTCGTATCGAGCGGGACCAAAACAACTTCTAACCGAGAACCGACAACCGGCGACGCGCAATTCCTCTTCACCTCTTCATTCATGGACTACAAAGCCACGCTCAATCTGCCAAGGACCGACTTCCCGATGAAGGCCAATCTGCCGCAGCGGGAGCCCGAACTGTTGGCCTGGTGGGAAGAGCGTAAGCTCTATCAACGCATCCAAGAAGCGGGCAAAGGGAGGCCGCAATATGTGCTGCACGACGGCCCTCCGTACGCCAACGGGCATATTCATATTGGTCATGCGCTCAACAAGATCTTGAAAGACATCATCGTAAAATCCAAGACGATGGCCGGCTTCCATGCGCCCTACGTGCCCGGGTGGGATTGTCACGGCCTGCCGATCGAACATCAGGTGTTGAAAGAGCTCGGCGAAAAAAAACACCACCTTGACGTATCGGCGATTCGGGCCCTGTGTCGAGACTACGCGGAGAAGTATGTGACGATCCAGCGCGAGGAATTCAAACGCCTCGGCGTGTTGGGCGAATGGGAGCGCCCCTATCTGACGATGACGCCGGCCTACGAAGCGGCCATCGTCCGCGAGTTCGGGAAGTTCGTCGAGCGGGGTGGCGTCTACAAGGGCCTCAAGCCAGTGTTGTGGTGCACACAGGATCGAACGGCCTTGGCCGAGGCCGAGGTCGAATACGACGACCACACGTCTCCGTCCGTGTACGTCAGATTTCCGATCGTGGTCGCGCCGCCGGTGCTGCGCGGCCTGTTCGGCGATCTTGCGTTCCCCGACGAGACACGCTCGGTTTCCATCGTCATTTGGACGACGACCCCCTGGACCTTGCCGGCCAATCAAGCCGTATGTCTTCACCCGGACATCGACTACGCCTTTGTGCAGGTCGGGGATGAGGTGCTGATCGTGGCGGAGAAGCTCTTGGAGTCCATGGCGAAGGCCTGCCGACTCAGAGCCCATCGGGTCATCGGGGTCCGAAAGGGCTCGGCCGGCTTCGAGGGCTTGGAAACGCAACGGCCCCTTTCCACAGGGCTGTCGCCGATTCTCCTCGGCGGATTCGTGACGTTGGATCAGGGCACCGGTTGCGTTCACATTGCTCCGGGACACGGGATGGAAGACTATCTGCTTGTCCTCGAGCACAACGCCAAGGCGTCGCCGGGCGAGCGGCTGGAAATCCTGGCCCCGGTGGACGACGGGGGACGATTTACGGACAGTGTCAAGGAATTTGCCGGCCGGCATGTCTTCGAGGCCAATCCCAAAATCGTCGAGCGATTGCAGTCGAGCGGGCGGTTGCTGGGTCAGGGAACGATCAGCCACTCCTATCCCCATTGCTGGCGTTGCAAAAGTCCTGTCATTTTCCGCGCGACGGAACAGTGGTTCGTCTCGATGGAGACGAACGATCTTCGTCGAGAAGCGTTGGTCGAGATCGAGCGGGTGAAGTGGATTCCGGCGTACGGTCGGGACCGCATCACCGGCATGATTGAAAACAGACCGGACTGGTGCCTTTCGCGCCAGCGGGTGTGGGGAGTGCCGATTTCCGGCTTCACCTGCGCCTCGTGCCGGACTTTGTTGGTGAACCCCACCGTGATCGAGCACGTCGCCGCTCTGATCGAAGTTCATGGAGCCGGCGTCTGGTTTGAACGGCCCGCGTCGGATCTGTTGCCGGATGGGACGGTTTGCGCCAGCTGCGGCGGAACATCCTTTGAAAAGGAACGAGACATTCTCGACGTGTGGTTTGAATCGGGCGTGAGTTACGCCGCAGTGCTGAAACCCAGACGGTGGTGGCCGGCCGATCTTTATCTCGAAGGGTCCGATCAGCACCGAGGGTGGTTTCACAGCGCCTTGTTGGCCGGGGTCACGACGGACCGACGGGCCCCTTACAAGGCCGTGCTGACGCACGGATTCGTGGTCGATGGGCAGGGCAAGAAAATGTCCAAGTCCGCCGGCAACGTCGTGGCTCCGCAGGACGTCATCAAACGGTATGGGGCCGAAATCCTCCGCCTCTGGGTGGCGGCGCAGGACTATCGAGAAGACCTCCGCATTTCGCAGGAAATCTTAAATCACCTGATCGAGGCCTATCGAAAGATTCGCAATACCTGCCGGTTTCTGTTGAGCAACCTGTACGACTTCGATCCGGAACGGTACCGGGTGCCCTATGAAGAGTTGCCGGAATTGGACCGCTGGGCCCTTTTGCGGCTGGGGGAGCTGATTCCCAAAGTGACGAAAGCCTACGAGGACTTCGAGTTCCATACGATCTTTCACGCGCTCAACAATTTTTGCTCGGTGGACATGAGCGCCGTCTATTTGGACATCTTAAAAGATCGGCTGTACACCTTTCGAAGAGATTCCCACGTCAGGCGGAGCTCTCAGACCGTGCTGTTCGAGGTGCTGACGGCGCTGACGAAATTGATGGCGCCGATTCTCAGCTTTACGGCGGAGGAAATTTGGCGGATGTTGCCGGACGCCGCGCGCAAGGGGCCCGATGGATTCAGTGTCCATCTGGCTTCGTTTCCGGACGTCGATCCCAAGTGGGGCGATCCGGCGTTGAGCGACCGATGGGAGCGATTGTTGGAA
>JAIWOH010000098.1 GCA_020216985.1 Nitrospira sp. | reverse complement strand
GTACGGGAAGCCGCGCTGGCTGCTTTGGAGGAACGGCGACGGGAAAAACTCATCGGCTCGTCGCTTGAAGCCGGCCTGGAAATCGAGGCGGATTCCGAACGGTTCGGTTTGCTCAAACGATACGAGCAGATTTTGCCGAGCCTTTTCATCGTCTCGCAGGTGGAACTCAAAGAGGCCGGCGAGTTTCCGCAGAAGCCGGACTTTCTGGTACGCGTGTTCAAGGCTAAGGGCGACAAATGCGAACGGTGTTGGAACTACCGGGAGGCCGTGGGTCGGGATGCCGCGCATCCGACTCTGTGCGATCGATGTCTGGAGGCCATTCATTGAACGGCTCTCCCTTGCCCAACTTCCTGTTGGCTTCCCTCACCGGCGTCGTCATTGCGGTCGATCAAATCACCAAGCTGCGCGTCATGCAGACGATGCGTCTGCATGAGTCCATTCCCGTTATCCCCGATTTCTTCAGTTTGACGTACATCCGAAACCCCGGCGCGGCGTTCGGTCTCCTGGCCGGCAGCAGCCAGACCTTTCGCATGATCTTTTTCGGCGCGACCTCGCTGTTTGCGCTCGGACTGTTGAGCGCGATTCTCCTGCGCATGCCGGAGCGTGACCGGATGGGACGCTTCAGCGTCGCCGGTATTTTAGGAGGGGCGATCGGCAATCTGATCGATCGGATCAAATACGGAGAAGTGATCGACTTTCTGGATTTCTACATCAACGATTACCATTGGCCGGCCTTCAACGTGGCGGACTCGGCCATTACCGTCGGGGTGATCTTCCTGATCATCCATTTTGCCCTCGAAAAAAAAGAAGCCTCTTCTTCCAAAGAAGAGGCTTCCGTTCCGTAAGGCGGACGAACCCTTCGTCCTGACATCGTTCAGGTGAAGCGGAGAGCAGGTAGCGGCGATCGATCGCGTGGACGGGCTGGTTAGGCCGGCAGGGGGACGATAAATCCTCCCTTTTCTCTGAATTGCTTCTGCTGCTCCGCCGAGAACATGAACACCGGTTCACTGTGGCAGAACTGGCACTCCTTGGAAGTCACCGACGCATCCGGTTCTCCGATGCCGGCCAAATACTCCTTGGCCAGTTTCAAGGCGGTGGCCTCGTCCGTGGTCATCACGTCGAAATGAATCCGGCCTTTTTTCCCCGTCACCCAGGTGTCATACACGTGCACGGTATCCGCTGCCATGGCAAGAACTCCTTTCAGTGAACAATCGCCAAAACGGCGACGCCGAGGATAATACGGTAATACGCGAACACGCGCAAGGTGTGACGCTGGACGTAGGATAAGAATGCCGCAATGACGGCCCAGGCGACCAGGAATGAGACGAGCATGCCGATACCGAGCGCCATGAAATCTTGATCCGTGAACGAGGCTCTGGCTTTCCAGGTTTCGTACAGCGTGGCGGCGATGATCGTCGGCAAGGCGAGAAAGAAGGAGTATTCCGTGGCCACCTTTCGGTCGAGGCCTGCCAACAGGCCGCCGATGATCGTGGAGCCGGACCGGGACATGCCTGGAATCAAGGAGGCGCACTGCGCCAAACCGATCCAGGCGGCGTGCGAAAGAGAGACGTGCTCGAGTGTTGTTGTGCGGCCGGACCGTTTCATGCTCTCCACCAGAAGAATGATCATTCCGCCGAGGATGGAGGTGACGCCGACCGTCAGAGGCGTGAACAGATGAGCGGTGATCCAGCCGTGCGCCGATAGGCCGACCAAAGCGGCCGGCAAAAACGCGACGCCCAGGCCGATCACGAACCACAGGTGGCGATGCGTTTGAACGGAGGTTTTCAAACAGACCGACCAAGCGGGCGATCCGCCCTTTTTCACCAAAGCGCGAAGCTCCGCCTGCTCTTGCCAGGCACCCGACAGAAGCCTGCCGATTTTTTCCCGCTCGAAGACGAGCACGGCCAGGATGGCGCCAAGCTGGATGGCGATTTCCGCGTTGGCGGCCGTCTCGCCGGTAAAGCCCAGGGCGTGGCCGGCCAAGATCAGGTGGCCGGTCGAGGAGACGGGCAGGAATTCGGTCAAGCCTTCGATGACGCCCAGGATGACGGCAAGCATGGGACCCCATTCGTTCATAAGAGAAGCCTTTGCGGTCGGACAGGGTTTGGCTGCGCAAATGATCGTTGCGGGCCGATCATCACAGAGAGGTCGCCGTTCGTCAAGCGGAGGTTCGAATCGCTTGATCGGTTGGGCAAGACCGCCCAACCGTAAATCTATTGACAAAGCGGGGATGTTGGCATAATGCTGAAACTGCGCGTGTTCTCGCACCCGGCGACGACGAGTCGGAACGGAACAGGCTGTCGACTCTGAAGGTTGAGCAAGGGGAGGTTGTCATGAAGCGGAAGTGGATGGCGGCCATAGCGGTCGGCGTGCTGCTGACGACAGGATGTGTGTCCAACTCCAAATACCAAGAGGCGGTGACGGAAGCGGAGCATGTCAGGGAAGAATTGGCCAAGGCCCGTGAGCAACGAATCGCCTTGGAGCAGCAGGTACGGGCCTTGAAAGAATTGAACGCCAAGTACAGCAGCGAGGCCAATGCGGCCCGCGACGAATTGCAGCGACTCGAGCACAGTCGGGACAAAGAGCGGGGCAAGATCGAAGGAAAGACCGGCGAGCTGGAAGAAAAAGTCCGGACCCTCTCGACGCAAAACCGAAACCTGCGCCAGGAACTGCAGGACGTGAAACGCCATAATGAAACGCTGAAGTCGATGGTGGCTCGGTACCAGAAAGAGCTGAAAGATCGGGCTCAGATGCCGATGCTTGCGCCGGCCCAGTCTGGTGCGTCGGCGCCGTCCGAGGCCGCTCCCGCCGTCGGCATGGTGAACGTCAACAAGGTATCGGCGAGCGATCTGGTCTTGTTATTGGGAGTGAACCAGGAAGAGGCGGATCGGATCGTCAACAATCGCCCCTACCGAGTCAAAGGCGAGTTGGTGGCTAAGAACGTGCTGACGAAGGAGGCGTTCGACAAGATCAAGGAGCGGATCACCGTCAGCCAGTAAGCCGCGCCGCCCAACGTTTCCCGTGCGGATTCTTCGAGAGGGCCGTTCTCTTAACGGGAACGGCCCTCTCGGCTTCTGGGACTCATCGTGACAGTGAGTCCGGCAACGTGGATCTCCCGTTCATGCAGGATGTCCGGGTGTGAGTCGACCGATTATTTCGTCGAGCGAGCGAAAGGAGAGACCCAGCTCGCGACAGACAAGCGCCTGCCGGTCGAATCGGTTCTTTGTGCGGATCATATTTACCAATGGGCGAGAGCTCACCCGCCCCCATGCGGGGAGATGAAACACGGAAAGCGGATAGTCGGTGCCGAACAGCAGACGATCGTGAAGCTCGGGGTGTCGGCGCAGAAGCAGGAGCATCTTGAGGCGATGGGGTTGTGTCAGGGAGGAAATGTCTGCATAGAAGTTGGGGTATGTGGCGCAGAGCGTGCGGAGCGTCGGGAAAAACCGCTCATACACCATCAAGCCGTAGCTACAGGCGTGAGCTGCGATGACGGTGACGCCTTCGTCCAACGCCGCGCGGAGCCGGTCCGGCTCACCGAGCGATTGATCTAGCCTGTTCAAACTGAGCTCATAGCCGACGTGACTGAGCAACGGCAGGTTCCGCTCCGCGAGCGCACGGTAGAACGGCCGGTATCGCCGATCCGCGGGATTGAAGCCCTGGCTGTTGGGCAGGACCTTCACCAGGACCGCTCCGGCACCGGCGCAGCGATAAACTTCTTCGACAGCGTCTCTCCGTTGCGGGTTGATCGACGGGCCAGCCAGGAAACAGTCGGGATGAGCTCGCACGGTGCGGAAGACGTAGTCGTTGGCGACGAGAAACTCCGTCCGGGACCGGTCCAAGCGTCCCGCTTCATCGTATACCCCGTCCATTCCGAGCAAGACGGCTTTGTGCACGAGCCGCGAGGCTCGCAGCTCATTGAGCAGATCATCGAGGTATTTCCGATTGGCTTGCTGAGGGTAGTGGGGAGATAGGTTGTGTTTCCAGAGAAGAAAGCGAAACAGCGGGCTCTTGAGCATCCTCGGCGAAATATAGCAGCCGTTGTTATCATCCGGCAGGGCGGCCAAGTGGACGTGGCAATCGATCAGACGTTTGGTCGTGTCGGCCATCGGCGTTCTCCTTCGACCGCTCAGTCCCACGCCGGTCGAGCGCCTCCCGCCTCCGGAGTCAGCATGGCCTGTTCCAGCACAATCATGAAACGGCTCTTGTCTCCCCCCTGCTTGAGTGATGCACCGACAAACACGCCGTCAACGATGGCACCAGCCCCAGCAGCCCGGCGGCTCGGGCGCGGAGTTCCTAGAACGTGATCGGCGGTTTAGACCGAGCCCTTCGTGCCGAGCCGTTCCATGGCGATCCGTTTTACGCCGCGCAGATCCAGTTTTCCTGTTCCGAGCACCGGCAAGGCATCGACCTTGATGAAGTCGTGCTTGCCGGGAATGAACAGGTTGGGGAATCCGCCGGCCGACAGTTTCTCCAGGACGCCCGGGATGAGATGCTCGTCGAGGGTATGAAGAACCGCCAATTTCTCTCCCTTTTTCTCGTCCGGGATGCCGGTCACGGCAAAAACCTGCACCTCGGCGCCGATGGCCTGGTGCAGGGCCTCTTCGACGCGCCCGTGCGGGACCATCTCGCCGCCGATCTTCGAAAAGCGAGACAGTCGGTCGGTGATCGTCAAGAAACCGTCGTCGTCGAGCGAGGCGATGTCGCCCGTGATGTACCAACCGTCGCGTATGACCTGAGCGGTCAGGTCCTCGCGGCCGAGGTATCCCTGCATGACGTTCGGGCCCTTGACGAGCAACAGGCCTGGTTGGCCCGGGGAGAGAATTTCCCACGTGTCCGGATCGACGATCCGCACGGAGACGCCGGGAAGAGGCTGGCCGACGGTGCCTCGCCGCGACGCCACTTGATAAAAGCCCGCGGCCCGGTAGTCCGGGCAATTCGCTGAAATCACCGGCGAACATTCCGTGACGCCGTAGCCCTCAACCGGAGTGGTTCCAAATTTAGCTTGGAAAGCGTCGACGAGTCGAAGCGGCAGCTTTTCCGCCCCGGTCAGAACGACCCGCAGACTGCCGAACTGTTCGGGCGTGCAGCGGCGAAGGTACAGTTGCAGGAAGGTCGGCGTCGCGATCAGCAACGTGACCCGATACCGGGCGCACAGTTCGCCGATGGCCGTCACGTCCAGCGGGGAGGGGTGAAACACGATACCGACGCCGTTCCTCGTCAGGAGCCAGAGCAGCAGGTAGCCGAACGAGTGGAAGAAGGGGAGAATGCCCAACGCCCGGTCATGCTGGTCGAGGTGAATGACTTGCGCGGCGCCCTCGACGTTGGATGTGATGCTGAAGTGGGACAACATCACGCCTTTGGGCTCGCCCGTGCTGCCGCTGCTGAAAATGATCGTGGCGAGATCGTCCATCGAGATCTTGCGGTCTCGACCGCAGGCCGCTTCAACAAACCGCAGCGGAGCCGCCAGGGCCAGACACAACGCCGCCAGTTTCTGGGCCGCGCCGATCCCCTTGGCGAGATCTTCCAGCCAAAGAATCGTCACGCCGGTTGGAAGTTCAAGTTTCGCCTTCTCCACGAACAGGCGGCTGGTCAGCACGGTTTTGAGCGAGGCTTGTTTGACGGCCGACTCGAGTCCGGCCCGGCCTACCGTGTAATTGAGATTGATGCTGGTTTTGCCCGCGACCGAGGCCGCGACGTTGACCAACGCACCCGGCACGCTGGGCGGCAACAAAAGGCCCACGCGAGCCTGCCCGTTCCAGTGAGGTTTCAAGGCCCGCGCCAGCGAGATCGTTCCGACCAGAGCCTTGAAACCGGTGACGCGCGGGCGCGCCGCATCCGCCATGGCGAGACCCAGGGGACGGCGTCGCCACATGCGCAGGACCGGCCGATGCAGCGGTTCTTGATCCGTTTTGCGAAGGTGCCAGGCCGCTTCACCCAGTTCTCGAATCAGCCGGCGGACCTCATGGGCCGGTGTGGTTGAGGGTTGCGGCGCGCCGAACGACAGGGTGACCGGATAGGGGATGCGCTCCGGCCGTTTCCACACGAACCGCCCGCCGCTGAAACTGAAGATGCTGCCCCAAATGCGGTCCAGATGGACGGGAATGATCGGGACGGTTCGCCCTTTCATGATGCGCTCGAATCCCCACCGGAACGGAAGTAAGGTACCGGTGCGGGTGATCTGCCCTTCCGGGAAGATACAGACCAACTCGCCGTTGTCGAGGGCTTCGCCGGCGGCGCGCAGCGCTTTGAGAATCAGGCGCGGGTTGCCGGAGGAAGCAATCGGGATGACCCTGAGTAGCTTCACGACGTATTTGAGAGGGAGGCAGTCAAGAGAGCGTTCATCGACTACGAACCGTATCGGGCGGTCGAGACTTGCGATTAGTAACGATCCGTCGATGAACGATACCTGATTGGGGACGAGTAATGCTCCTCCCTCGCGGGGGACATGGTGCGCTCCGATCACGGTGAGACGGTAAAGGAGGCGAGGCAGCAGGACGACGACAAACCGCAGCAGGCTCTCGGGCAAAAGCCGGACGACCACGAGAGAGCCACTCAATGCAATGGCGGCACAGGCCAGGAGGATGTCGCTGGCGGAAAGCCCTATTTGAGACAAGATTCCCGCCCCCAATGATCCGGTGAGAATGCCGCCGAACATGAAGGTGTTGCCCAGCGCGATCACCGCGCCGCGTCGATCGGCCGGCGTCCGCCATTGAATGAGCGCGTTGATCGGCACATTGATGAAACCGCTGGCGAAGCCAAGCACGGCCATCAGCGTCAACGCGATGGGCAAGTTTGGCGGAATGAGACCGAGAGCCAGCAGCCCTGCGCTCAGGCCCAGGCAGCCGGGCGGAATGAGGCCGATTTCGATTTTCGAGGCAGAGAGGCGGCCGGCCAGCACGGCGCCGATTCCGATGCCGATGCCCAGGACGGCCAGAGGGAGACCGGATAATTCATCGGACAGAGCGAGACGGCTCTTGGCGTAGATCAGCATATCCTGCCCGAACAGGCTGGCAATCGTCCAGAACAGGATATTGATGCCGAGGGCGAGTCGCAGCGTGCGGTCTGCGCGCAGTGTCGTCCAAGCGATGGCCAGCGTGGTGCCCACTCCTCCCTCCGATCTGGAAGCCGGCACATGCGGGATCGTACAGGCGGCGAGCAGCCCGACCGCGGAGAGGGTGGTGAGTGCGAGCCCCGCCAGCCAGGGGGTCGCGCCGGACAGGCCAAGAAACAGGCCTCCCGCCGTCGTGCCGGCAATGATGGCAAGGAAGGTCCACATTTTCAGCAAGCCGTTGCCGATCGAGAGCTGCTCGTAAGGAAGCAGCTCGGGCAAAATACCGTACTTGGCCGGACTGAAGAACGCGCTGTGGACACCCATGGCTCCCAAGATGATGAGGGCGGGCCATCCGCCGCTTGGATCTCTCCACAACGCCACCGTCCCGGCTCCCATCAGCGCTACTTCAACCACTTTGAACGCGATGATTACGGTCCGCTTGCTCAGGCGATCCGAGAGGACACCGGCGATGGCGGAAAACAGCATGAGGGGAAGGTTGAAGACGACGAAGGCGATGGTGGCTTGCGTCTGAGAGGCCGATTCGAATTCAGGTCCTGACGGGCCGACGACAGCCGCAACCTGCCGGATGGCCAGCAAAGCCACCATCAGTTTCCATGCGTTATCGTTGAACGCTCCAAAGAACTGGGCGATCAGGAGGCCGCGTAAGGGATGAGCGGTGGCGTGGGACATGCGATGAAAAGATCAAGAAGAAGAGTTTCGGGCGAACACCATAGCACTACGTCAACGTGCGGTAAAGATCGGAAACAATGGACATCGACGGAGAGCGGGCGTTCAACCATATCAGGTCTTATGACGCATGCGCGAAGGGGCGGTGGAATCTAAACCGTCTTGAAGGCGAGAGACGGCTTAAGACTCGGAGTCCGACCCATGAGAAAAGAGCCTTGCAACAGGGATTGTAAAGGAAAAACGGCTGCCTTTTCCGAGGACGCTTTCCACCCGAATGGAGCCGCCGTGGAGTTCGATCAGGTTCTTAGCGATAGCCAGCCCCAGCCCGGCGCCGCGGGCTTCAACGGGGGCCGATTTGCTCCAATAAAACTTGTCGAAGATTTTGTCCAGCTCGTCCGTGGGAATGCCGTTTCCGCTGTCGATCACGGTCACTTCGACGAAGTCGAAGTCTCGCGTTCCGACTTCCACAAGGATTTCTCCTCCTTCGGGCGTGAACTTGATCGCGTTGTGAACCAAATTGATCAGGACGCGATGGAGCTTGTCGGTATCCGCTCGAACCATCGGCAAAGGGGCGTGCAGGACGGTGCGCAGCAGGATGGACTTCTGGCGGGCCGTGGCCCGATGGTTTTCCACGACGTCCTCCACGAGGTCCACGATGTCGATCGGCGCGAGGTGCAATTCCAACCGCCCGGCTTCTATTTTTGAAAGATCCAGCAGCTCGTTGATCATCCGTGTCAGCCGATCGATATTGTGCTTGACCCGTTCGAGGGAGCGGGCTTGTTTCTCCGTGAGCGCGCCGGCCAACCCGTCGAGCAGGTTTTCGACATAGCCCTTGATCGACGTCATCGGCGTGCGAAGCTCGTGTGACACGACCGAGACGAAGGTCGATTTGAGGTGGTCCAGTTCTTTTAATTTTTCATTGGCGGTTTGGAGCTCGCTGGTTCGCTGACGGACTCGTTGTTCGAGCGTCTCATTGAGCTGCTCCAGTTCCTGATACGCCTGTTTGACTTGGGCATCCCGTTCGCGCAAAGCCTCCGTCATTTGACTGAAAACCAGAGTGAGTTGCCCAACCTCGTCGCGAGTCGTCGGTTTCACCGAGACGGTCAAATCGCCGCCGGCTATTCGTCGGGCGACCGAGACGAGGCTTTTGAGGGGAGTGGTGATCTGGCGGGTCAGCAGCATCGCGGCTGCGATACCCCACAGGATCACCATAATCGTGATGATCATGACGTTTCCGATCAAGGTATCCAGTGCTTGATTCATCCGCTCTCCCGTCAAGCCGACCTGAACGATACCGTAAATGCGGGGCTGGAGTCGCGCCGCCGTCGAAGACTCGTCGTGAGACTCTTCCGACTCGAAAGAAAAGAAGGGAGATTCGATGTCGTTTCCCCGACGGATCGTGACGGCAAAGTCATAAAGGCGTTCGCGCCGTCGGCCATGGTCTACCGTAAACGGTGTGATCGTGACATCGTTCGCGTTAGAGCGGATCAGCGATTGGGCGATGGCGGGGTCCGGATACACGTTCGATTTGCTTTTCTCGGCCAACCGCTTGCCGTCCGGCCCCGTGAAGACGACGTAGACGCTTTCATCCACGTCCATGACTCCCTTCATCAGTTGTTCGAGCAGCACCAGATCTTTGGCGACGAGGCCGTAGCGGCTATTATGGGCCAGGTTTTTCACCAGAAGGCTCCCCGTGCCGGTCAACGCGCGGGCCATCGAATCGGATTGTTGCCGGATGAAGTAGAGGCTTAAGCCCGAACATACCGCGATAATGACCAAACTGATGAACAACACGAATTTCGTGCTGAGTCCGAGGCCTTCCGGACGATGGCGGTTTTCATTGGAGTCGTTCGTCGCCGTCATCAGTACACCTCGTCGGCCATGCTCTGGACCGTCGGCGGGATCGCAATGCCGAGATATTCGGCGGTGCCGAGGTTCAAGGCCATCCGTTGCCGCGGCACGAAAGATTTGGCAGCCGACACCGTTCCACCGATGAGAATGGTGTGGGCGATGGAGGCCGCCTCTCGCCCGATGTCGGCCGGGTCGATCCAGAAACTGATCAAGGCGCCGCGGCGGGAGAATTCCGGATCGAATCCGATGACCGGGATGCGTCGGTCGAAGGCGGCGCGTAAAAGAAACGAGAACGACTCTTCGGTCAACACCGTGCTGTCGGACAAAAGCCACAGCGCATCGATGTCCGGCAGAAGCTCTCGCAGGGCCGGAGGAACCTCTTCTGCGGATCGTACCTGACGTTCGACG
>JAIWOH010000081.1 GCA_020216985.1 Nitrospira sp. | reverse complement strand
AGTGAAAGATGTACCAATCTCGATTCTACAAATCCGTGTCGCGGATTGTAGGTCCCGCCCATCAGAAAAGCTAGAGTGAAAGCGTCACAATGCGACTGTATTCGATTGTGTGCGCCTATTGTAGGTCCCGCCCATCAGAAAAGCTAGAGTGAAAGGAAAGGAGCAGTGCCATGGTAGTATGGCACTGGTAATTGTAGGTCCCGCCCATCAGAAAAGCTAGAGTGAAAGCGCTCACGACCATCCCGACCCGCTTCTTGCTCACGTATTGTAGGTCCCGCCCATCAGAAAAGCTAGAGTGAAAGATCGTGGCTCATAATCGAAATATGAGCGATTTTTTTAATTGTAGGTCCCGCCCATCAGAAAAGCTAGAGTGAAAGCGGTGATCGTCTTCGTTCTTCTCCGTTCTTCTGTAATTGTAGGTCCCGCCCATCAGAAAAGCTAGAGTGAAAGGCGTACGTCGGGCTACACAGCGTATGTGCCCGCGAAATTGTAGGTCCCGCCCATCAGAAAAGCTAGAGTGAAAGTCCCTACTGGAGTGGGAGCGTATTATACTCGAAAATTGTAGGTCCCGCCCATCAGAAAAGCTAGAGTGAAAGTGACCGCCGTGACAGCAGATATACCAATCGCCAGGAATTGTAGGTCCCGCCCATCAGAAAAGCTAGAGTGAAAGCGCGAACCTTCCCAGAGATCCCCTACTCGAACCCCCATTGTAGGTCCCGCCCATCAGAAAAGCTAGAGTGAAAGAGACCAGCGAATGACCTAATCTCCCTGGTCCAGCATTATTGTAGGTCCCGCCCATCAGAAAAGCTAGAGTGAAAGGGAAAATTCTTTATCATATCTATAACCATCATATAAGATTGTAGGTCCCGCCCATCAGAAAAGCTAGAGTGAAAGGAAAAATGTGTTCGAGACTGCGCTAGGTGTTACCACATTGTAGGTCCCGCCCATCAGAAAAGCTAGAGTGAAAGACATATCGGTGATTCAGCACGAATTTTATCGTGCCAATTGTAGGTCCCGCCCATCAGAAAAGCTAGAGTGAAAGCTGCAACATGATCGTCTAGCGCTGTGCGGATATGGTATTGTAGGTCCCGCCCATCAGAAAAGCTAGAGTGAAAGCGAAACTCCAGCTGACGGGAGTGTAATCGTCGACCAATTGTAGGTCCCGCCCATCAGAAAAGCTAGAGTGAAAGCTGAAGCGATAACGCTTCTCATATAGTACAGTCCAAATTGTAGGTCCCGCCCATCAGAAAAGCTAGAGTGAAAGCGGCCCAGCAGTCGACACCCTCCGCCGGAAACGGAATTGTAGGTCCCGCCCATCAGAAAAGCTAGAGTGAAAGACGCCACCGCGTCGGCGCGCGGCGGAATCACGCCCGATTGTAGGTCCCGCCCATCAGAAAAGCTAGAGTGAAAGTCGTAATATCCCCAATCTCCACCTTCCGCCGAGGCATTGTAGGTCCCGCCCATCAGAAAAGCTAGAGTGAAAGGCTTTCGTAGTCGGGGATGGAAGAAGGCGTATGGCGATTGTAGGTCCCGCCCATCAGAAAAGCTAGAGTGAAAGGCAAATGTATCCTATGCCGGCGCCGCGGTCAAGTAATTGTAGGTCCCGCCCATCAGAAAAGCTAGAGTGAAAGCCACATAAACTGAATATCGGCAATGCTGTTTTCGCATTGTAGGTCCCGCCCATCAGAAAAGCTAGAGTGAAAGTCGCACATATGCGAGGCGGCCCGGCGCCTGCGGGAGATTGTAGGTCCCGCCCATCAGAAAAGCTAGAGTGACAGAGACGTAAAGATGCCGGTCACTCGTCGTTGGCCGTTTTCTTGACCAGATGGAGGCGAGGCGTCGTCGGGACGTGTTTTGAGGGGGAAGAACCGGTTTTGTCCGTCGAGGGGCTCGCCGATGAGTCGCGGCGCGGTTCGTCTTGCTGGTCGAAAATCAGCCGCGCACCCGGCTTGAACGTGAGATAGAACCAGACCCATTCCGAAATGACGCGAATGCGATTCCGGAACCCGATCAGAAAAAAGATGTGGGCGAAACACCAGATCAGCCAAGCCAGGAGGCCCGACAGATGGAGCGGACCGAACTGCGCCACCGCCCTCGCCCGTCCGATGGTGGCCAGGATGCCGCGGTTTTTATAGATGAACGGCTTGCGCTGCTCGGGAGAGAGGTTTTTCTCGATCAGTGCCGCCACGTAACGTCCCTGCTGCATGGCAACAGGAGCTAAGCCTGGCAACGGCTTTCCATCGTCTCCCACACAATGGGCGGCGTCGCCGATGACGAAAACCCAGGGATCGTCGGGGATGGTCAGATCCGCACGCACCTTCACCCGCCCCGACGGGTCTTGGGGGACGCCGAGCGAATCCACCAACGAAGAAGCCCTGTTGCCCGCCGCCCAAATGATGTTGGTCGAGGGCACCCATTCGTTGCCGATCATCGCGCCGTCGGCTCGGATCTCACTGACCGGACTGTTGACCTTAACCGTGACCCCCATCCGTTCGAGTGAGGCGGCGGCCTTGGCTGACAGCTCGGGAGCAAAGCCCGGGAGAATGCGCGGGCCGCCTTCTACAAGAAGGATGGAAAGGTCGTCGAGTTTTAGCGAGGGAAATTCAGGCCCCATGGCCTTCCGCCCGATTTCCGCCAGGGCTCCGGCCAGTTCCACACCGGTCGGACCTCCCCCCACGATGATGAAGGTCAGCGGGCGGTGCCTGCCGGTCGCGGCTTGTTCCCGCTCGGCTTCTTCGAATGTGCGGAGCAGTTTTTCCCTCAGGCGGATGGCATCGGCGATGGTCTTGAGCCCCGGCGCGAACGACTCCCATTCTTGGTGGCCGAAATAGGTGTGGCGCGAACCGGGAGCGACGATCAGGCAGTCGAAAGGAAGGGGGGGGCTGTTCTGCAAACGCACTGTTCGAGCGGATCGGTCGATCGACGTCGCCTCGTCCATGACGATCCTGATGTTCGGACGCGACCGAAAGATCGTGCGGAACGGCCACGCAATGTCGCCGGGCGGAAGGGCGGCGGCGGCGACTTGATACAGCAACGGTTGAAATAGATGGTGGTTGGTGCGGTCGATGAGGACCACGTCCGCCTCCTGCAGACAACGGGCTGCCGTGAGTCCTCCGAACCCTCCTCCAATGATGACGACTTGTTTGCGAATCATAGGTAGTCTCCCGGCTAGCCTACGTGCCGAGTGAAACCCTGTCAACAAATCAGCCGAGATTGACCGGTCGGGCGGGTGACCGTTCGTTCTCCGCGGAGCGAGATTCATCACTCGTCATCAAGGGGTCGAAGAAGCCGATCGATCGCGGGATGTGATGCAGCCTATGAGAGCGAACGGTGTCGGCTCGCCGGCTTTTGTTCCACTGCTGCAATGCGGTCGCCGCGCCCGTCGTCAAGACGGGCGCGGCGATGGGCCTTCTGCAAAGGCCGGTGCAAACCGACAAAATGTCGTGTCTAGGATCGGCCTTCGGCGGTGTGAACCGGCTCGGCGGTGATGACCGGCGTGATGATCACGTTGCCGTCTTGGACGTCGATCGCCGCTGTGTCTCCATCCCGTAGTTCGCCCTTCACGAGCATGCGGGCGATGGGGGTTTCGACGCTCTGCTGGATCAGCCGTTTGAGCGGTCTTGCCCCGAAGGCAGGATCGTATCCTCGCTCGCCGAGATGCCGAAGGGCCGCCGGGGTCAACGTCACGGTAATCCGCCGTTCCTCAAGCCGCCGGCGGAGCCGTTCCAGTTGAATGTCCACGATCTTCATCAGGTGCTCCGTGCTGAGGCCGTGGAACACCACCACTTCATCGACCCGGTTCAAAAACTCAGGGCGGAAATGTTGCCGCAACTCACCCATGACGACCGCCCGCACCTGTTCGTAGGTGCCGCCGCTGCGTTGCGCGTCGAGGATGTGGGGACTGCCGATGTTGGAGGTCATGATCAACACGGTGTTTTTGAAATCGACCGTGCGGCCGTGGGAATCGGTCAGCCGTCCGTCGTCCAACACTTGAAGCAGAATGTTGAAGACGTCATGATGCGCCTTTTCAATTTCGTCGAACAGGATCACGGAAAAGGGCCGCCGCCGCACCGCTTCGGTCAGTTGCCCGCCCTCTTCATAGCCGACGTAGCCGGGAGGGGCTCCGATGAGACGGGCCACCGTGTGCTTTTCCATGTATTCGGACATGTCGATCCTGATGAGGTTACCCTCGTCGTCGAAGAGCGTCGAGGCCAGGGCCCGGGCCAGTTCCGTCTTCCCCACGCCGGTCGGGCCGAGAAAGAGAAATGATCCGATCGGGCGATTGGGATCTTTGATGCCGGATCGCGCGCGCAGGACGGCGTCCGCCACGGCGCGGACTCCTTCTTCCTGCCCGACCACGCGCTGGTGGAGCAGCTCTTGGAGCTTCAACAATTTTTCGACCTCGCCTTCGAGCAGGCGTGAAACGGGAATGCCCGTCCAGCGACTCACGACGGCCGCGATCTCGTCCTCATCGACTTCCTCTTTCAAAAGCCTGGTTTCTCCCTGTTTCTTGCCCAACTGTTGCTGTTCGATCTCAAGCTCGCGCTCCAACCGAGGCAGTTCCCCGTATCGAAGCTCGGCGACCCGGTTGAGGTCGTAGGCCCGTTCCGCCTGTTCGATCTTTCGCTTGACCTCCTCGATCGCCTCGCGGGTTTTGCGGAGGCGGGAGACGGAGGTTTTTTCGGACTCCCACTTGGTTTTTAAGGCCTGGAGGTCGCGCTGTTTCTCGCTCAATTCGTGTTCGAGGGCGGCCAGCCGGGCGGCGCTGGCCGGATCTTTTTCTTTGCGCAACGCTTCTCGCTCGATTTCCAACTGGAGCACCTTGCGCGAGACTTCGTCCAACTCGGCCGGGAGACTGTCGATTTCCGTCCGCAGGCGCGCCGCCGCTTCGTCCACCAAGTCGATGGCCTTGTCGGGCAGGAACCGATCCGAGATGTACCGGTGCGAGAGGCGGGCGGCCGCGACCAAGGCGCTGTCCTTGATTCGCACGCCGTGGTGCACCTCGTACCGTTCTTTGAGCCCCCGCAAGATGGAAATGGTGTCTTCGACGGACGGCTGATCTACGAACACGGTCTGGAAGCGGCGCTCCAACGCCGCGTCTTTTTCGATGTGTTTGCGATATTCGTCGAGTGTGGTGGCGCCGATCAAATGCAGTTCGCCGCGCGCCAGCATCGGCTTCAACAGATTGGCCGCGTCCATGGCTCCCTCGGCGGCGCCGGCGCCGACGACCGTGTGCAATTCGTCGATGAACAGCAGAATCTGCCCCTGGGACGATTGAATTTCTTTGAGCACGGCCTTGAGGCGCTCTTCAAATTCCCCTCGGTACTTCGCTCCCGCAATGAGCGAACCCATGTCCAACGCCACCAGTTTTTTGTGCTTGAGTCCTTCGGGGACGTCTCCTTTGACGATGCGGATGGCCAATCCCTCAACGATCGCTGTCTTGCCCACGCCGGGCTCGCCGATCAGGACCGGGTTGTTTTTCGTGCGGCGGGACAGAATCTGGATCACGCGCCTGATCTCGTCGTCCCGTCCGATGACCGGATCGAGTTTACCTTGCGAAGCTAACTGCGTGAGGTCGCGGCCGTATTTTTCGAGCGCCTGATAGGTGCTTTCCGGATCTTGCGTGGTGACCCGCTGGTTACCGCGCACCTGTTGAAGCGCGGCCAACAGTCGGTCACGGGTCAGCCCCAATGTCTTGAAGACGCCCCCCTCCTGGGCCATTGAGAGCAGAACGTGCTCGACGCTCAGATAGTCGTCCTTCAGAGATTTTTGCTCCTCTTCTGCCCGCGTGAGGACCTGCATGAGCCGCGCAGTCAAATGGAGCTGGCCCGGCGTGGCGCCGGCTCCCTGTACTTGCGGCAACTTTGCCAAGGTTTGCTCGATGGCCTGTCGGATGGCCGGCAAGGCGATACCGGCCCGTTCGAGCAAACCGGCGCTCATGCCGCCCTCTTGGTCGATCAAGGCCAAGAGCAAGTGCTCCACGTCGATGCCTTGATGACTCCGGCGTTGGGCATGCGCCGACGCGGTGTGCAAGGCCTCCTGTAATTTGAGGGTCATTCGATTCACGTCCATCGCTGATCATCCTTGGTTAGGAAAATGGAAGGCCGTCGGTTGTTCATGATCCACTGATAATCATCGGTCTCCGCAAGTCAACCAAAGAATCCTGGTTTTCGCCGCACGTCTTTTTTGACTTGCGACTTGACCTTCGCCGGATTCCCAACGTAGGGTACGGCTCACGATGGGTGCCTTCCTATCATCGCTGATCGAATTGTACGGCCAAGCTCTACGGGCGACCTGGCGATCGCTCAAGCGAAGCTGGGTGACGGTCCTTGCCTTGGTGGGGTTCGGCCTGTTGTTCGTCGGGGCGGCTAGAATCGCCGCGCCGCTGGGGATGGGCGGCGGTCTTCTGCTCGGTATCGCCAACGCGTTTCTTGTGGGCGCAACGTTGCGTCTGATCGAGCAGTCATTGAGCGCGACGCGAACGATTCAGCCGGCCGATGTGCCCGAGAGTTTCGGCCATTATTTCTGGGACGTGATCGGGGTCGGGTTCGTGTTGTGGCTGCCGATGATGGCGCTCCAAATGGGCACGAAGGCCAATCCCTACGGACAGTTTCTGGCTTCCGCGGTCATGCTGCTCTTGTTTATTCTATTGAACCCCGTGCCGGAGGTGATCTATCAGGTCCGTCATGACTCGCCGCTCGACGTCTTCAAAATTTCCTATGAGTTCGTGTTGGAACACTGGATCGAGTGGTTTCTTCCGTTTGCGCTGATGATGCTGCCGATTCTCCTTTCTCCCGACGGCCTGCGTTCGTTCTTCGAGTTGTCGGGGTCCGTTGGAAGGGGAGCGGGCTTGGATTTTCTTCAGTTGTTGCTTCTGCCGTTCACGCTGGTGGGAGGCTGGTTGTCTTACCTCGGGGTTCATCCGGACACCCAATGGATCATGCTGCTTGTGTTCACTCCGCCGGTTGCCACCGCGATCTTGCTTTTTCGCGGGCACCTTTTTGCGTTGCTGCGCGGCTCGACAAGAAGGCAACGCCTGTTTGCCGGACGAATGAATCGGCATCAATGATGGGCGTACAAGAAGAACGTGATCGCTTGCAGCAGGAAATGAAATAGTGTATGGCTTACCATACACTCAGAGAAGGAACCTTTCAGAGAGGCTCTTACCGCGGTCTCCATCTCGTGCACAAAGACGTATCCGACGCAGAGGGCTCAGGATCGTGCGACTCTCCATATTCTGGCGCCTGCTTCTGACGTCTCTCGTGATCATCGCCGTCATGGGAGGAGTCAACTTGTACGCCCTTTATCAACTCAGGCACTTGACGGGGATGAGCACGGAGATGGCGCTCTTACACTATCCGGCGGTGGAATCTGCGAAACGATTGCAAGGGTCGCTTTATGCGCAGCTCAACAGCGAAAAAAAATATCTGGCGACCAAGGACGCGGCGTTTCTGACGAACTTGAGGGACGAGGTCGACGATTTCAGAAGAAATCTCGAGCAGTTGCTGAGCCAGGAGCATTCGCCTCAGGGGAGGACGTTTCTTCAAGAAACCAACCGCCTGCTGGAGAGTCGCGTGGCGCTCTTTCAGAGCGGGTTCAGCATGTCAGGCCACAATGGGTCCGTGAACCTTGCCGACTACGAAGCCAGGCGAGACGCGCTGACGGATCAAATGTTGTCCCTCATTCAAGGCTATCTGGACTTGCACGAGGCCCGGTTAAGCGTCGGAGTGAGCGAGTCGCGAGCCAGCGCCGTTCAAGCCGAGGCGGTGACCCAGCAATTGGTGCTGGTCGCGTTGATTTTCGGTCTGGGGCTCGCCGCCACCGCGAGCTATACGATTCTTCGGCCGCTTCGCCAGTTGCAGGGCCATATCAAGCAGATCGGGCAGGGGAAGTTCGGCCGGTCGCTTGACATTAAGGCCCCTGCGGAGTTGAAGGATCTGGTCGATACCGTGAATTGGATGGGAGGCAAGCTCCAGGAGCTTGACGACATGAAAACGGAGTTTTTGGCTCACGTTTCTCACGAATTGCGGACGCCCATGGCGTCGATTCAAGAGGGCACACACTTGCTCCTTGATGAGATCCCCGGACCTCTGGTGCAAGACCAGCGAACGACCCTTCGCATTATGGCCGACAGTTGCCGACGCTTGATTAATTTGATTTCGACCATTCTCGATCTGTCAAAGATGGACGCGGGCATGATGGAGTATCAAATCGTGACCGTGGACCTCGGACGCATCGCCGACATTTCCGTCAACAAAGTCCGTCTGTTGGCCGATTCAAAACACGTCCAATTGTTGATCGAGCATCCCGGAGAACGGGTCTGGGTCAAGGCGGATGCCGCTCGAATCGAGCAAGTGCTGGATAATCTCTTGTCAAACGCCCTGAAGTTCAGTCCGGAAGGCGGCGTCGTGAAAGTGCTGATGACGCCGAACCCGCAGGCCGGCTTGCTGGAGGTGGCGGTGTCCGACATGGGGCCCGGCATCGCCGCGGAAGATCTTCCTCATATTTTCGAGCGATTTTATCAAGGGCGGACAAAGGCAAAAGGTTCTTCGGCGGGAAGCGGATTGGGACTCGCGCTCGCGAAGAAAGTCGTCGAGGCTCTGGGGGGAAGAATTTGGATCGAAAGTGAGACAGGCAAAGGGACCACTGTACGGTTTACCCTACGGTCGGCAAAAGAGGGAAAGGCAAAAACATCATGATCAGGCTGAGTGTAGGGGCCGGGCTTCTGATTGCGCTCCTGGGCGGTTGTATGACATGGCCCGCGACTCCCCCCGATCAGCCCTTCTTCAAGTTGGACGCGCAAGAGTCGAAATGGCTTCCACCCTTGATCAGAAAGCAGGAAGCCGCTCTGGCGACATGCGGGGAAACCGCCTCGTGCGACCGCGCTTACTTCGTGCGGGCGCTGCTTGGTCTCTACGAAAGACGAGAGATCGCGGAGAATTATTTTCTAAAGCTTATTGAGACGGCTCCTCAGAGCCAACTGGTGGCTTCGGGAAAGGCCTGGCTGAAATTGTTGCGAGAGCATCCGGCTCCGGCGTCGATCTCCTGGCTTGAGGCGGTGGCCGGAGCTCCAACGATTGCCGGCACGAACGTCTCGTTGGCTCAGGTCTCCGAGCGTCTGGTGCGGGACTTGCTTGAGGGAGAAGCGATGATCCAACGGGCTCGTTTGAGCAAGGAAGAAAGTTCTCAGTTGATTGAAACGCTGCAACGCGACTTGGCCGATCGGGAGCGCAAGCTGGAGTCCTTGTCCAAGAAAGCGGAGTCGGCTTCGCTGCAGGCGTTGCAGAGGCAACTGGCGGAGCGGGATAAAAAAATCGAGGAGCTCACCGCCCAATTGGAGGCGTTGAAACGCATCGACCAGGAAATGCGTGAGAAAGTGCGGCCGATCCGCCCTCCGTCGACCGTGACTCCGGTTCCTCCGTTGGACCCAACCCCCTAACTCACGTGGAAGGAACGGTATGGATCAAGAACATCTGTTAGTCGTCGACGATGACGAAGGATTGCTCCATTTGCTGAAGATGCGACTGGCCGCCATGGGGTTCGTGGTGACTCCTTGCGCGACGGGAGGGGAGGCGATTGAAGCGGCCAAAAAGAAAATGTTCGATCTCGCCATCACGGATTTGCGACTCCGGGATGAAGACGGACTGGATCTCACGGAGGAACTCTTGCGCATTCATCCCGGCCTGCCGGTGATCATTCTCACGGCCCATGGCAGCATCCCCAATGCGGTGGAGGCGATGCAGCGCGGCGCCTTCGGCTATTTGACTAAGCCGTTCGACGACAAGGATCTCAAGGCCTCCATTGAAAAGGCGTTGGCGCAGCAACGGATGAGCCGAGAGATTCAACGGCTCAAGTCGTTGGTCAAGGAGCTCTACGGCCTGGAAAACGTGGTGGCGCGAAGTCCGGCGATGCAGCGGCTGTTTCAACAGATCGCCCAGGTGGCCGACTCGGATGCCACCATTTTGCTGTTCGGAGAAACGGGGACCGGAAAAGAAGTCAT
>JAIWOH010000097.1 GCA_020216985.1 Nitrospira sp. | reverse complement strand
AACGTGATCCCAAATTGTCGGGCCTGAGCCGTTGCCTCGGCCGGCAAGGGCGGCGTCTTGTTCGGATCGTACAGATAGCCGATCCGTTTCAGATTCGGCATGACGGTTCGGAGGGTGCCGAGTTGCTGCCCGATCATCGGCTTGGTGGTGACGCCGACCAGGTTCGGAGCCTTGAGGTCGTACTTGGTCGGATGGAGCACCATGCTGTAGATGACCGGAATGTCCAGGATTTCGAGTCGGGCCGCCGTGGCCGCTTTTGAACCGACCGCCAACACGAGATCGGCGCCGGAGGCGCGTATCTTGCCGGCGTACATCCGCCCCATGTTCGGATCGCCTTTGAGGTCGTACTCGACAAAGACGGTATCCGGCGGCATCGAGGACTTAAAGCCGACGACCGCTTGATTATAGGCGGCGACATTGGCCGATTTAAGAATGGCGATCTCGTAGGCGTCGAGCGGCGGGGGCAGAACCGAGAGATTCAGCACGGTTGAGAGACAGGCGAAGAGGCCCCAGGCTAACATGGGTTGAATTCGAACCCCCCCGGTTCTCTCTCCGGCTATCAGGTGGGCAAAAGCCGCCAGAGGGATGACGGCTATGGGCGGCCTCCTAGGTTTCATGAGTGATGCTCGGAGGTTGTCGAGCCATGCGGTCAAAATTTGAGAGCCAACCACCCCATCACGCGCCGTCCGATGAGGTCGCCTAAAGGATGTTCCCGGTGATCATCCAGTACGTTGAACGCCGAGACGGCGAGTTCCGCCGAACGTCTTGATCCGGTTTCTGTGTCTTGTTCCCAAAATCGGTATCCCGCGCGGAGATTGAGAAGGGTGTATCCGCTCACGCGGGTGCCCGGCGACACGTTGAAAATATCGAACGAGTCGGACACCGGATATGTCGCCGGTCCTACGTAGTGCAGAACGGCCTCGCCGCTCAGGCCGTTGAACCATTCCGCTCGCAGACCGACATTGATCTTGGAATGAGGGGCGCCTCGTCGAGCCAATCCCTCGGTGTTTTGCTTGATATGTTGGTACGAGTAATTGGCAAAACCGGTCAACCACGAGGACGCCTGAAACTCAAGGCCCGCCTCTCCGCCGTAAATTTCAATTTCACCTGTGTTCAAGGTGGCGGTGACGGCGCTGGTTGACGAGCGGCTGATCAAGTCGGAAACGCGGTTGAAAAACGCGTCGGCTCTGAGTCGAAGGCGGTGGCGGTAGAACCACCCTTGATAGCCGACTTCATAGGAGAGAATTTCTTCCGGATGAAGGTTTCTTGATCCCAGTATTCGGCTCGAGGCGGGGAGAAAGGGGTTGAAAACGAGGGGATTCAACCGCACGTCTTGATACGTTTCAAACAAGGTCGGCGGTCGGTATCCGACGGATACTTGAGCGCGAAGCGTGTGCCCGGGAACCGGCGTGTATAAAACGGCCAGGCGCGGGCTGTATGTGGGGTTGATCTCCGAATGGAGATCGTAGCGAAGCCCTCCGATGACGGTTACGGAGGGGAATACGGACCACTCGCCCTGTACATACGCGCCGAGGCGATGCTCTCGTTCAAAGGAAGCGGTGCAGTCGCAAGACAGCGTATTGTAGCGATAGTTCAATCCGTAGGTAAGCCGGCCGATCGTGCCGATCGAAACGGAGTGTTGTGCCTCGACATTGTAGGTGTTGCTGGCGAATCCCAGATTGGAATTGCCGCCACGGTCCGTAATCGTAACGAACGGTTGAAGAAGAGGATGGGGGATTGCCGCGGCATCGGCGAAAAAACCGTTCCAATAGGCGCGGAAAAGGAAATCCCGACGGTCATACGACAGATTGACGTAGGGCAGAGCGACCTCCGGCGTCAAAATGGTGTTGCCGACCCCCACCATGGGACCGTCGTGAGAATTCATATGCACGAGCCCGCTGGAGAGGGTGACGTTCGACTGATCCGGCATGAGGTACTCGACCTGAGCGTTGAATTTGGAAGATCGATGGGCGAGGGTGTCACGATCTCGCCATTGATGGGTCTGGTCATAGCCGCCGGAGACACGGTATTTGAACTTGCCGGTGGCCCCCGCGTGAATCGCCGAGGCGGATACGGTTCCGATTTCTCCTCCTCCCACTTGCAATGTGGTGCCTTTCATCTCGTCCGGCGTTTTCGTGATGATGTTGACCACGCCGTCGTAGGCGTTAAAACCGTACAGCGCGGCGATGGGACCCTTGATGACCTCGATTTGCTTGATTTCGGGAAGGGTGATCGGAAGGCCTTTCCAGAAGACAAAGCCCTGCACGTCGATGTAGACGGATCGGCCGTCGACCAGGACGAGCAGCTTGTTGGCGAACAATTGGTTGTTGCCGCGCACGCTGACGTTGAAATCCGCTCCGGTCACCTGCATGACCTCGATGCCGGGAATTCGCCGTAAGAGGGTCGGCACGTCCACGGCGCCGGAATGGCGGATATCCTCGGCGGTGATCACATACACGTTGGAGGGAGCCTGGGAAATCGGTTGTTCCCGGCGCAAAGCGGTGCTCACGGACTCTTCTTTGAGCAACGAAAAGACGTCCGAGGAGCCATGGTCCGTCTCTGTCGATTCCGCGTGGGCTGAAATGAGAACCGAGGTCAGGGACAGCGCGAGGAAGCTCGCGGTGGCGATGGCACGGAGCGTGATTCTCACGGAACGGACTCCGATTCGGTCTGCCGTCCCAAACATTGTTCGACGAGGTGCTTGATTTTCGGCCAGTCAAACGGCTTGAGGAGATAGGCGTGAGCCGCTTTCCTGGTCGGCGCCGGCGCCGCGTCCTCGTCGCTCATGGCGGTCACAATGATGACCACCGTCGAGCGGTCGCGGGCTTTGATCCGCCGTAGCACCTCGATTCCATCCATGCCGGGCATACGAATATCCAGAAATACGCCATGAGGAGTGAGGCGATTCAACTTTTCGAGGGCGGTCGGTCCATCCGCGGCCGTGTCAACGAGATAGCCGTAGGACTCCAGGCGATCTTGCAGGATTTGTCGAATATCAGGATCATCATCGACGACGAGGATGTGTTGTGATCGTCCGCCGCTCATTTGTCCGAGATGGGTTCGGTGGCTTGTCCTGTATCGGTCTTCTCCGTAATTCACGCTGCAAGACCTGTGCGTGCTGCGTAGTTTACCGTAGTTTGCCGCAATGTGATACAGGGATAGTGCACCAAAGGATACAATTTGGGACAAAGTGATACAGATTACGTTGCTGTCGGGTTAGTTTTCATTGGAAACGAGAAGAGAGAGGTGCCGTGTGGAAATGACATCATCGGCTTGGGTCATAGAGCGGCATTGGCATAAGTCTGGTCGATCAGGAGGGTCGCCGTATGGTCCGAAGCGAGAGTCGGTCTGAAGCAAGGGATCGTCTGAACAAGTCCATTTAGGGAAGCTGGAGGGCGCAAGATCGATGACCATCTATCACTTCGTCACAAACTGGGTCTTTCATGCCCCGAGGGAACGGGTGTGGGAGGAAATCGTCAACGTGAGCGAGTGGCCCTCATGGTGGGCAAGCTGGAAAAAAGCGGTGGCTCATGATCCGGCATCGCGGGCGCGACTCGGTTCGGTCGTGGATCATGAGGTGCAAGGCCGCTTGCCCTATACCTTGCGGTTCAAGACGGTGGTCACGGCGTTTGAGCCGCCAAGATTGCTGACTATCGCGTCCTCGGGAGATTTGATCGGCACCGGCACATTCGTGTTGGAGCCGTTCAACGATGGAACGACGGTGACCTACCGATGGGACGTCGGGCTTTCCAATCCGCTGCTGAATGTTCTCGGCAGGGTATCCTTTACCAGAGCTCTGATGGAGAAAAACCACGACGCTGTGATGGATGAAGGCTACCGCGGCTTGAAGAGGCGACTTGAACGTTAGGGCCGGCGCTCTTCTTGGGTCGAGGTTTGTCGCCGAGGGAGGCGACGCAGCGGCTTTTCCAGGGCGTCCTAAATCTTCATCGCCTCGGTCACTTCGGCGAGGGTGGCCTTGGCGACCTTGGCGGCCCGTTCGCTGCCGTCTTGGACGATCGCGTCGAGATGGGCGGGATTGTCGGTCAGCTTGGCGCGAGCCTCCCAGACCGGGGTCATTTCCTTCACCATCCTGTCGGCCACCAATTTTTTGCAATCAACGCATCCGATGGCGGCGGTGCGGCAATCCTGTGCGATCTGTTCCTGAACGGGAGTCGGCGAATAGATTTTATGGAACTCATAGACCGGGCAGAGGTCGGGGTTGCCAGGATCCGTCCGGCGCACGCGGGCCGGATCGGTCACCATGGTTTTGAGTTTTTGGCGCACGACCGGTTCCGGATCGGAAAGATTGATGGTGTTGTGATAGCTCTTGCTCATTTTCCGACCGTCGGTGCCGACTACCTTGGGGAATTTGGTGAGGTGCTCTTTCGGCTCGGGGAATACCGGCGTTTTATATATCTCGTTGAACCGGCGTGCAATCTCCCGCGTAAGTTCCAGGTGCGGCAACTGATCCTTCCCGACCGGCACGAAATCCGGCTTGTACAACAGGATGTCGGCGGCCTGGAGAACGGGATACCCGAGAAAGCCGTAGGTGCCGAGGTCCTTTTCTTTGATTTCTTCCTGCTTTTCTTTGTACGTCGGGTTGCGCTCGAGCCAGGAGATGGGCGTCATCATCGAGAAAAGCAGGTGCAGGATCGCGTGCTCCGGCACGCGGGATTGGACGAACACGGTGGAACGGGCGGGGTCGATGCCGGCGGCCAGCCAATCGATCAGCATTTCCCGCACGAACTCGCGGACACGGCTCGTGTCGGCGTAGTTGGTGGAGAGGGCGTGCCAATCGGCGACGAAAAAGTAGCAGTCGTAGTGGGTCTGCAGGGCTTTCCAGTTTTCCAGCGCACCCAGATAATTGCCGAGGTGCATGAGGCCGCTGGGCTGCATGCCGCTCAAGACCCGTTTCAGAGGCGTTGTCATTGTGCGGGACTCCCGATGCCGAGCGCGGTCGAAAGAATCGTTCCGGAGAGACCGGAGACGAACGTGGTCGTGATGGTGTGGATCACTCGTAGCTCCTTGTCGAATACAATGAGGCCGACCAAAATCAACATGCCGTAGGGTTCCAGGCGCGCCAGCGCCGTCGCCGGCTTGGCCGGCAGCAGACAGGTCAGGACCCGCCCTCCGTCGAGGGGCGGGATGGGAATCAAATTAAAGAGCGCCAGGAACACGTTGATGATGACAGAATAAAACGCCATGACGGCGATCGGACGCAACACCATTGCTGTAAACAGGCTTGAAGTCGCTTCGGCGTCAGGCTGCTGGCGCGGCGACAAGGTTGGTTCTCCGGCAAAAAGCAGGGCCAGCAACAGGGCGCTGGCGACGGCCAGCAGGAGATTCATCGCCGGCCCCGCGGTCGCCACCAGGGCCATGTCCTGGCGGGGGCGGTACATGTTGCGCGGATCGACCGGCACCGGCTTGGCCCATCCAAACAAGAAACTGCCCGGCAAAAGCAGGCAGATGAGCGGCACAATGACGGTACCCATAGGGTCGATATGGGCCAAGGGATTGACGGTCAGGCGACCTTGGAGTTTGGCGGTCGGATCGCCGCGCTTCTCAGCCATCCATCCGTGTGCATATTCGTGCAGCACCATGGCGAACAGCAAGGGAAGTCCCATGTAGGAAACGGTATGGAGAGCTTGTACGAGTGCGTCCATGTCGGGTCCGTCCTGCGGGTTTGTGTGAAAAGCGTGCCCTCGCTAAGAGGTAACGGGCGGCGCACCGCCTTCAAACGGAACCGGCGCCGACCGATCATTGTGCCGTGCGAGCCTATTCTAGCTGCACGAATTTACCTTGTTTCACCTGGAGAAGAAAGAGTGGTCGATGGAGGGTGCCGTCGGGGCCGAAACCGGCGGGGCCGGCCAGGGTCGGCAAGCTCCGCTGAGTCGTCAAAAAATCCCGAAGCGATTCGCCGGAGGTGGCGCCGTGCCGGATTCCTTCGATGATCACGCGAGCCGCGTCGTAACCCTGCGCGACAAAGAGCGACGGGAACGTCTGTGTGCGTTTTTGATAGCGCTCGACGAAATCCCTCACGTTTGGGTGGGGACTGTCGGCGAAAAACCCGTCGACGAAGACGGCGCCTTCGACGGTGCGGTCCGCGGCGCGGACGAAGTCGGGCGAGTTCCATCCATTTGCCCCCAGGAGCGGAACGTGGATGTCATGGAAGGCCAGTTGAGCGGCGATCAAGCCGACGTCGCTGGATCGACTGGGGATGAAGATCGCGTCGAATCCGGGCGTGTACAGCAGACGTTTGCTGTTTCGGTTGGAAGCCTTGCCGCCGGGTTGTGACACGTCAATGGGCAGGGCGAGCCCGTACTTCTTCAGATCCTCTTCTTTCAGGGCGGTAATCTGTGGGCTGAAATCCGTGTCGCCTTCTTTATAGGATCGGACGGCGATGATTTCTCCGTCGTAACGTCGGACCTCCTGTACGAACAGCCTGGCCAGCTCTCGCCCATAGAGCGTATCGGGGTGGAAGACGCAAAAACGACGGTAGCCTTGGTCTTTGACGGCGTAGGCGGCAATGCGTTCGGCCTGCATCTGATAGGTCAAGGCCGTACTGAAGAGGTACCCGCTCAGCCGGCGGACGTTCGGCAGGGTGGCGGTCGGCGTAATCAGCGGCACGCGGTGCCTTTGCGCCATTTCGGCCATGGCCGGAAGGTTTTTCGACAACAGGGGACCGATGACCGCGAGCGGGCGATCGTAGACCAGTAACGTCGAAAGGTCGTCGAGAAACCCGTGGCGATCCGCGTCCTGGTCCTTGACGAGTAAGCCGATGGACGGCAGATCCCCCTGAGTCTTCGCCTGATCCAAAGCAAGCTGAATGCCTTCCAGGACTTCATTGGCGAACGGGCTGAGATTGCCGGAGAGCGGCAGCACGGCGGCGACAAGGTACTGATTGGCTCTGAGCCTCGCGCTGACCTGGGTCAACGAGTCTCGGACGGCGGAGGCTTGAGGGTGATCCGGAAACGCGGCGAGAAAGTGTCGGCTTTCCCGTTCGGCCAGGTGGTCTTCTCCATGCGCGATGTAGTCGTTGATCAGACGAATGGAGGCGAGATCGCCCGGATAGACACGAGGGAATGCTTGACGCACGCGCAGGAGTCCTTTTCGGTCGAGTTGCTCCGTCAGGAGCGCGCGCACCTGCTCGCGAAGGTTCGCGGCCTCTTGGTCCGAACTGACTTCCAGTCCGTCCAACAACGTGCGAATGGCTCGCACGAAATCTTTCTTTTGGATGAAGACGTCCGCGGTCAGTTTCATCGCTTCCCGTTTGGTTCCCTCGTCCTGCGTCAAGGTGCGAACTTGGGCCAGTAGAGGGAGTGCGAGATCAGGATTGCCCATGGCTGCGTGGGTACGGGCCAGCAAAAGCTGCCCCCGTTCATGGACTTCGGAGTCGGGGAACTGCTGGTGAAGCAAGTTCAAATACTTGAGGGCGTCGGGAAAACTCTTCGCGTCATAGTAGGCAGCGCCCAACAGTAGATAGGCGTCGTCAAGATAGTCGGCGCGCGGCGACGTGGCCAGAAATTGCTGAAGCGCCGTTGCGGCCGCTTCGGGATCGCCCTTCTCAAGGAGCTGTTTCGCCTGCCGCAACGCCGTCGGCAATGACGACGGGTTATTGGGCGGTGGATTGTTGGCCGCGACGGCGAGCCCCGGAACCGTGAGCAGGAGGCCGGCAAACAGAACGACGCCGATCATGCGGCATGAGGCGGTGGATTGGTCGGGATTAATCCTGTGGGGAAGCATGGCGTTGGCGCGGCGATCGGAGGTGTGCCGCAACGAGTGACTAGTATCGGAAAGGAGGAGAGGTGTCAAGGAGAACGGCTCGCGTCGCCGTCGTTGTACCGACGGAACGGGTCGGTTATAGTGATCGGCGTTGCCGTAGCAGGGAGTGACAAATGTATCGGCGATGGTCGAAACGCGCTCCTGATCACTTGCCCGCAATCCTTTGTCTGGGCCGGTAAACGAAGATGGCCGATGCTGAAGCGCCGATCTTGGATCCGCTGGTCGAACGGTATCTGCGCGGGTTGCGGGTCGAGGGAGGGTTGTCGATCAATACGATTGAGTCGTATCGGCGCGACCTCATGAAACTTCAGGAGTTTGCGGCGCGGCACGGGCTTGGGATGTGCGATCCGATCCCGCCGTCCCTGGTGACGTCCTTTCTCGCTTTGTTGAGACGGGGGTCGCTTGGAGCGTCGTCCGTCGCCCGTCTCTTGTCGACTCTGCGTGGATGGTTCCGATTCCTTGTTCGAGAGCGAATTGTGGAGACGAACCCCTTGCGCGATCTTGCGGCGAGACGGCGGGCCGTCGCGTTGCCCAAGACGTTGACCAAGCAAGAGGTCGTTCGATTGTTGGATATGCCGGCCGGTTCGAGCCTCGAAGAGCGACGGGATCGTGCCATGCTGGAACTTCTGTATGCCTCGGGCCTTCGCGTGTCGGAGTTGACGGGACTTGACGTCTCCCAGCTCGATCTGAGCGGAGGATTCCTACGGATTGCCGGGAAAGGCGCCAAGGAGCGGATCGTGCCGATGGGAGAGGCGGCAAGGGGCTTGGTGGCCGATTATCTCACCCATGTGCGGCCGCTACTCATGAAAGGACGGTCGTCAGGCAAGGTGTTCGTCTCGCGGCGCGGACGGGCATTGACCAGGCAGGCGTTTTGGAAATTGCTCCGACAACGGGCGCGCCGGGCCGGAATCATGAAGCGGATTTCGCCCCACATGCTCAGGCATTCGTTCGCCACGCACTTGCTGGAAGGGGGAGCGGACCTGCGCGCGGTCCAGACGATGCTCGGTCATGCCGATATTGCGACGACGCAAATCTATACCTATGTGGAGCGCAGCCGGTTGAAACAGGTGCATCAGCGATATTTCCCGAGACAGACTCGGAAGAAAATATCGGGCGCAGGCTCTTAAGCGATGAGCAAATGCACGAAGGAAGAGACGACCGGTTGACAAGGTGAGAGGGACTTGATACCCTCCGCCGGGTTGACAAAAAACCCGGGCGGATAGCTCAGTTGGAAGAGCGCTGCCCTTACAAGGCAGAGGTCACAGGTTCGATCCCTGTTCCGCCTACCAGAAGGAATGGGGAGTCTCCTAGCTGAAAAGGAGTTTCCGCAAAGCCTCGTAGAAGGCGAGGCTGCGGGGAGACCGGTACACGGGTTTCGTCAATTCGAATCCTCCGCCGCGAGCAGACTTAAGAGGGGCCGTCGTTCAGCTTGGTTAGGACGCCAGATTGTCAATCTGGAGGTCGCGGGTTCAAATCCCGTCGGCCCCGCCATAGTTCACCATGCTCCGCCACCGGTGGCAGCCCATGATCGAGGGCTCCGAGGTATACCCCTGTCCTGCTCATGCGAGTCCGGGACTCTCCTCGCTGAAAGGCCGAGGACGATCTGTGCAGAAAGACTTTCGGCGGCTCCTTCTGTTCGGGAATTTGTTACAATTTCAATCGACTCAATCGATCGTCCCGCGTGGCATGGACGTGATAGGGAGGAGAGGAAAGGCGTCATAACCATGTTTCAAGCGGATCCGATCACCGTCGTTGCTTCGCTCGGCCTCGTGGCGAAGGTGGTCTTGTCGTTGCTGTTGTGTTTCTCCATCGTGTCCTGGGCGATCATTTTGTATAAGTGGTGGACCTTCCGGACGGTCGATGTGGAGGATCGGCGGTTCATGACGGTGCTGTCCAAAGCCAAGGATCTGGATGAAATCGCGCGCCATGCCCACAGGACGAGCGAAAGTCCTTGTGCCAAGGTGTACCACGGCGTCGTCGATCGGTTGAATCGGGCCTCGAAGGAGGAGTGGGATCCGCACGATTCCGCCGTCTCTTCGCCGACGATGGATCGGCACGTGATGGAACGGGCGGCCGCGCATGTCGCTCAAGGACAGATTGCCAGGCTCGAGTCGCTCCTTCCTTTTTTGGCGACGACCGGGAATATCAGTCCCTTTGTGGGGCTGTTGGGCACCGTGGTCGGCATCATCGATTCGTTCCGCGAAATCGGCGCGCAAGG
>JAIWOH010000096.1 GCA_020216985.1 Nitrospira sp. | reverse complement strand
CACGGCGAGCATCGCGGCCGTGGCACCCGGCGTATCCGAGGCGCTGATCGCGACGGCGGCCGGATTATTCGCGGCGATTCCCGCCGTCATCGCCTACAATTATTTTTTGGGCCGCATCCGTCGCGCGGCGTTTCGGATGGATGCCGTGGTCGTGGAGCTGTTGGCGTTGCTCTCCGCCAAGCCGCAGCAAACCTCCGCCAAGCCGCAATTGGTTCCATGGGGAGCGAAGGGATGATGCTTGAGAGCAGGCAACGGCGGTTTCTGGCGGAGATCAACGTTATTCCGCTGGTCGACGTCGTGCTGGTTCTGTTGGTGATCTTCATGGTCACGGCTCCGATGTTGTACCGTGGGATGGATATCAATCTGCCCACGTCCGCTTCCAACACGATCAAGCCCGAGATGCGAATGGTTCTCACGATCGAAAAGGATCAGCGTCTGTATCTTGATAAGGATCAAGTGGGGCTCGCGCAGTTGGAGCGAAAGCTCCGCCTTCTGAAAGAGGAACGACGCGATGTGTCGCTGTATCTTCGGGCGGATCGAGACGTGCCTTACGGCGTCGTAGTTCAGGTGATGGATGCGGTGAAAAAGGCTGGTATCGAGAAGCTCGGCATGGTGACCGATCCGACGGGTCCGGAACCTGTGGCCGACGCCATAGCGCCAGTGAACAAGCAGTAAGACGAAGGATGGGCATGGCGCAGGCCTCCGCTTCGGCAGAATGTTGGATGGAGGAGCGGCAAGCCGATGTAAGTTATCGGTTCTGGCTTGCCGTTGGGGGGTCCCTTTTTCTACATGTGGGATTACTGGCGTTCGTTACGTGGGTACGCTTCCCCCATCCCGGTGAAAGGCCGTTGGCTTCAGCCATAGAAGTGTCCTTGGCTTCGGAGCCGAGTCCGCCAAGTCCGCCCCCCAAACCGGTTGATCCGCCAAAAACTGAGGTCAAAGCACCGGCAAAAGCATCGGCGAAAGCGATGACGGCTCCTCCGCCGCCCCCGCCGATGAAGGCGACCCCGGTGCCCACGCCCGTACCGCCTCCGGTACCTTTGGCACCTCCGGCATCGGTGAATCAACCGGCCAGGGACGTCATGGCTAAAATGGAATTGCCGCCCGATGCGCCGAAATTAGGGGACCTGAGTCCGGCGGAGCGTCCGGTCAAGCGGCAACTCAAGCTGCCCGATGTTCCGATTGTTTCCGACGCGACTGAGCCGCTCAGGAAAGCTCCGGAGAGCAAACCGCGACCCTCGCTGGCCGAGGAGTTGAACAGGGAGCTTGATCAGGAGCTGCGGAACATCAGGAAAATCGACCTTGCTCACCCGCCGCCGTCGGAATCTCCTCCCAAGCCGGCTCCTCAGGTCGAAGCGAAGGTGCCAAGCGTCAAAACGGTCGATACGACGCTGAAAGTCGCCGGCGTTGCGTCCGGTTCCAATGCGTATCTCAGCCGTGTTCGACAACGGATCAGCAGTTTTTGGAATGCGCCGCCGATCGATCTCACGGGCCGGGCCTACGTCGTTGTCATCCGATTCCGGCTCCATCACGACGGGTCGGTGACCGAAGTGGAGGTTGAGCGGTCGTCCGGCAATGAGTACTATGACCTGGCGGGAAAACGAGCCGTGATCAGCGCGATTCCCTTGCCGGCGTTTCCACCCGAAGTGGCGGAATCCTATTACGACGCCCATTTCACGTTCACCGTCGGTGATGCGCAGGGATAAATCGATGTCGTCGAAAACCGTTATCGTCAGTCTGTGTGTGTCGGTCGGGCTGATCTGGATCATTGAGTCCTGGGCGACGGACGTGTTTCTTGAGGCGACGAGACCGGATTTTCAGAAAATCCCGGTGGGTGTCGTCGGAATCGCCGACGCGGGCGGACCTGATTCGCCGGAGGGACGAATCAAGTTGGGGACCCGCATCGAGGAGGTGCTCAAGGCCGATCTGCGCCGGTCGCTGGTGTTTTCTCTCGTGGATGTGGCCGGCCTTGGGGTAAAGGCAAGCGCCTTGGGAACCGAGCCGCATCCGTCGTTCAAACAGGCCGCAGAGCAGGGTGCCTCTGTGGTCGTCTGGGGCAAGGCCGGCATGAGGAGCGAAGACAAGGATGCCGATGTAAATATGGAAGCCTACGTGTATGACGCGGGGAGCGATGAGATGGTCGGAGGCAAACGGTATGTGGGGTCTCCTTCCGTTGCACGGTTGATGGCGCACAGGTTTGCGGATGAGTTGGTGTTTCGGTACACGGGAGAGCCGGGCATCGCCCGGACCAAGATCGCCTACGTCGCGGAGCAGGGAGCCGCTCGCGAGCTCTTCGTGATGGATTATGACGGCTATGAGCCGCGTCAAGTGACGGCGGACGGGTTTTTGAATCTGATGCCTCGATGGTCACCGGACCGAAGGTTTCTGGTGTTCACGGCCTATCGTCATCGAAATACCCAAACTATCGATATGATCGAGTTGGCGACCGGAAAACGCTGGACATTGGTGTCGTTGGGCGGTTTGAACATCACGCCGACGTTGTCGCCCGATGGAAATTTTCTCGCGTTTGCTTCGAGTTACGAGGGGAATTCCGAACTGTACCGTATGGATACCCGCACCAAGGCCGTTCAGCGGTTGACGGTCAATGCCGCCGGGGATCTTTCTCCAACATGGTCTCCGTCTGGCCGCGAACTTGCATTCGTATCCGATAGGAGCGGGGGGCCGCAAATTTTTCTCATGAGCGGGGACGGGACCAATGTGCGCCGCTTGACGTTCGAAGGAGACTATAATGCAGCGCCGGCCTGGTCGCCCCGCGGCAATTGGATCGCCTATGTGTGTCGGACGCCTCGGAAGGAGTACAAACTCTGTCTGATTACTCCCGACGGTCAGAAGCGCGTCCAATTGACGACGGGGCCTGGGGTTGACGATTCTCCGTCCTGGTCTCCGGACGGGCGGCATCTCGTATTCAGCTCGACGGTGGAAGGTAAGAGCCACATCTATATGATCAACGCCGACGGCAAAGACCTTGAGCGGATCACCCATACCGGGACGCACAACAGCGCTCCGGCTTGGTCGCCGGCGTCGTGATACAGAAAAAAATTGCATTGTGCCGGGAGAGTCTTCTCCGTATGCTGGAGAGGACAGTTCTTCAATAAAGCCAAAAAAATCGGAGGAAGGGAGTCAAAAATATGACACGGCTGCAATCGCTCATCGGTGTGCCATTGGTGATCGGATCATGCCTCCTGGTGATGGCCGGATGTGCCTCGAAATCCGTCCGGTCCGGTGGCAATACTGCGGCTTCGAAACAGGATAGAGGTGTGTCAGGTCAAGAGGTTCCTGATCTGTCACTGTCCGGGCAGGATGGGGGAAGTTTGCGAGGGTTGGATAAGAATCCGTCGGAAGAGCGAGTCGGAAGCAACGCCCTCATGGCCAAAGCTGATCCCGGTAGTGCCGCTCGCCAGCTTGACGAGCTGCGGGCCGAACAAGCGGCTTCGGCGGCGGCCGGGTTGCGAGACGTGTTCTTCGCCTTTGACAGTTTTATGATTACCGAAGAAGGACGCCAGGCCTTATCCCGTGATGCGGAGTGGGTCAAGTCGAATCAAGGAGTGCAATTGAAGATCGAAGGACACTGTGATGAACGCGGTACGTCGGCCTACAATTTGGTTTTGGGAGAGAAACGCGCCAAGGCCGCCAGAAATTACCTGGTCGAGCTCGGCGTATCCCCCGGGCAATTGTCGGTGGTGTCGTACGGCAAGGAACGGCCGTTTTGCAAGGAGCATGACGAGTCCTGTTATTCGCAGAACCGTCGGGCGCACATGGTCGTCAAGGGAGGCAGGTAGCGAATATGCCGGCGGACGACCCCGAAGGGGGGCGGTCGCTGTTGTCTATGGCGTTGTACACGGATGGAGGAGCGTGGCGACCGGCGGATGACCTCAGAGAGGGATGACCATGAGAAAGGCTGAGACCGCGATTCCCGTCGTCTTGTCCATTCTGCTGTTCGGGTGCGTCGCGCAAGAATCGGATCTCAGACACACCGAGCGGGTCTTGCAGCAGCGCATTAAGCAGCAGGATGAGCAGCTCTCGCAGGCCCGGGCCAGGCAAGGACAGGAAATCGCGACATTGCGGGATCACGAATTGCCTCGATTGCAGGGAGAAGTGGAACGCGCGTTTCATTTGGCGCAGGAGCTGGAAGCGAAGCAAGAAGATATCAGACATCGGCTGGCTCAACTGGAACAGCAAGTCAAGAAAATGGACGCCGACAATGCGACGCGGTACGCGTGGATTCAAAAAAGCTTTGACACGCAGGATGCGAAGGTTGCGGCCAAACTGAACGAACTGTCTCGTGCGACGGAAACCGTCGTGGCGGGGATGAAAAAAGACATCATCGATGCGGTGCAACGCACTAATGACATCCTGGCCAAACGGGTCAATGAAAGGCTGGAGGAGCAAGAAAAAGAGACGGCCGACCACCGTCAACGGCTGAACCAGAGCACGGAAAAATTCGTTCAGTTCAATCAGGCGTTGACCGGGTTTCGGGAGGCGTTGACGGAGCTTCACGAGCAAGCGGATCAAAGAGAGCAAGCGACGGGCAAGTCGCTGGAGTCCCTGTCTCAGAATATCCAGGTCCTCTCCACACGGATCGCCGAACAGGACCGTCGGATCGAATCGTTGGTGAGACTGGTCGAGGCCGGCAACACGAAAACCGATACTCGCCAGTCGTCGACAAGATCGGCGCCGCGATCCGATGATCCATCACTGTCCGACGCCGAGCCCGGTCTGGCGGATCGGTCCAGATTTGAAACCGGCGCCGCATCGGCGGCCTTTGATAGACCGGGCACCGCGCCTGCTTCCATCACGATTACACCACCGAAAGAGTCGACTCCGTCCGAATCGACGACGGCCAAAGCCGATCCCCCTCCCGACCGAGTCCAATACGAACGGGTGTTGGCGTTGTTTCGTCACGGTGATTTGGAGGGCGCCCGGAACGGATTTGCGGCGTTCTTGTCGGAGTATCCCAATTCCGATCTGGCTCCGAACGCCCGGTATTGGCAGGGCGAGGCCTATTACGGCGAAAAAGAATATCAAAAAGCGATCGACGCCTATAATCTGGTCGAGCTGCATTATCCGCGGAGCGACAAGGTTCCGGCCGCGATCCTGAAAAAAGGGTATGCCTATTTGGCCTTGAAGGATAAGAAACGGGCCGAATCGGCGTTCAAACAGGTGATGACTCTGTACCCCAAGAGTCAGGAAGCGGGAAAAGCGTCCGATAAGCTGGCGCAACTGAAAACCGGACGGTGATTCTTTTATGGCGAAAGATCGACGTAAGGCTGTCGCTCTTGTTCTGCTGTTCGTTTCGGCACTGACGGTGACCGCTTGCGCCAAACATGCAGATTTTCTGGAGGTGCGCGAACAGCTTTCCTCGATTTCACGGGCGCAGGAACAGGATCATCAGCGCCTGGATTCGGTGTTGCGGAGAATCGACTCGGTTGAGCGATCGAAGGACGCCGAGTCGGGCAGGCAGCGACTCGACGATTTGTCCGTCCGGCTTCAGAAGATCGAGAGCCGGCTGGCGAAACTGGAAGAGGCGGTGGTCCAGGCGTCGATCAGAACCGATTCCTCATCCGCGCCCAAATCGACCAAACAGGTTCCTTCCGGGGACGCTCCGGTCGGTGCGCCGAGCATTACCCCGACGGCCGCCTTCAATCTGGCTTATAATGATTATCTCAACGGCAAATACGAGCTTGCCGTGGCCGGATTTCAACGGTTCTTGAAAGATTTTCCGGTGACGTCGCTGAGCCCGAACGCGCAGTACTGGCTGGGAGAGTCTTATTACAAATTGAAGGACTACGGCCATGCCATTCAGGCGTTCGAGTCGCTGGTGGCGGAATATCCGGCCAATGAAAAAATTCCGGCCGCGTTGTACAAACTTGGGTTGGCGACGGCGGAGACCGGTGATCTCGCGAAATCAAGAAAGAACTTGAAACGTGTGCTCGAAGAGTTTCCCGGCTCGGAGGAGTCTCGAATGGCCAAAATCAAGCTGGCTGAAATTCGATGATCGCCGCATCCCGCCGTTTTACTTTTTCCCCACATTTCCATTCGTGAGGAGTTGGATCTCATGGTGACAGCCGGCAGCGGAAAGATACGCGTCTTGCCCGGCGACGTCGTCAGCCGCATTGCGGCCGGGGAAGTGATCGAGCGTCCGGCCGCCGTGGTGAAAGAGCTGATCGAGAACAGCTTGGATGCGGGGAGCCGTTCCATCACCGTCGAGATTCAGGACGGCGGATTGACAATGATTCGCGTGACGGACGACGGCGAAGGGATGGAGCCCGACGATGCGATGTTGGCGTTCGAGCGGCACGCGACGAGCAAACTTCGGTCCGATCGGGATCTCTGGACCATTCGGACCATGGGATTTCGGGGCGAGGCCCTGCCGAGCATTGCCGCCGTTTCCCACGTCCGCGTCTCCACGGCCGTGCGTTCGGCCGAGCTCGGCGTGTCTTTCCGGGTCAGGGAGGGCAAGATCGACGGGGTCGCCGAAGCGCCGCCCGTGGCCGGTACCAGCATTGAAGTGAGGGAGTTGTTTTACAATCAGCCGGCCCGGAAGAAATTTCTCAAGTCGGCTCCGGCGGAATTCTCGCACATCAGCCGCGTCGTGCAGCAAGCGGCGCTTGCTTGGCCGTCCGTCCACTTCAGACTCCTCCATAATGGAGCGGAGGCCGTGAACTATCCGGCCGTTTCGTCCGAGCGGGATCGCGTCGGCCAGGTCTATCGACTCTCGTTTCTGGACCACTGTAGACCGGTTCAAGCTGCTCTTCCGACGGCCAGGGTCAGCGGCTATGTGATCGATCCGGTGCAGGCGCGGTCGTCGCGGGTCCCCCAGGAATTGTTTCTCAACCGCCGTCCTGTTCGAAACGCCGCCGTGTTTCACGCGGTGACGGAGGGATATGGGGCCTCTCTTGCCAGGGGCCGCCAGCCGCTCTTCGTCTTATTCTTGGACGTCGATCCCGACCGGGTCGACGTCAACGTTCATCCCGCCAAACGAGAGATCCGCTTTGCGGATCAGGATTTGATCCACCGGTTGGTGCGAAGGGCGGTGCGTCAAGCATTGGGAGTTGAGACGGGGCTTTCGGTCGCGGGAGCGGTGGAAGTGAACGGCGGATCAATCCGAACTCAGTCGCAAACGTGGAGCGTGCATGACGAATCAGGATGGGGGCGAGCCGATCCCACGAAAGTCGGAGAAGAAGAGGTGGAAGCGTCGGATCAGCCGCTTGTCCGGCCGGATATTCCGCCTCAAGAAGGAAGCCAACTGGTTTTTGTGAGCGAAACGGCGGAGCCCTATGTGCGGGTGCCGTCGGGAGAAATTCGTCCGCTGGGCCAGCTCAATCGCACGTTCTTGATCGTCCAGCTCGGCGGCGATTTGGCCGTGATCGACCAACATACCGCCCATGAGCGGGTGTTGTTTGAACGGTTGTTTCGCGCGTGGATGTCTCGAGATGTTCGATCCCAGCCCTTGCTTCTTCCCGAAACAGTCGTCTTGCCGGCTTCTCACGCGGCGCTTCTGAGCCGTCATCAAAACGACCTTGAGAAACTCGGGTTGGAGCTTGAGCCTTTTGGGCCGTCGAGCGTGTTGGTTCGGGCCGTTCCCGTGGGGCTTGGCAAGATGGACATGGAGCCTTTTTTGCTCGATTTGCTCGATGATTTAGGCCGATGGGATCACGCGTCAACGGTGGAGGCAAAGGTCCGTTCCATCTTGGCCTCGCTGGCCTGCCATGGTGCAATCCGTTCCGGCCGATCCTTGGAACCTCCTGAGATCAAAACGTTGGTTGAAGATTGGCGAGCCGAAGGAGAGCCGACCACCTGTCCGCATGGGCGACGAACCGTGTTTCGGCTTGGGACGGACGATCTGGAAAAAATGTTCGGGCGGGCCGGTTGGTAGAAGCAAGGGGCGCGGTGTGAGTCGAAATGAGAGCAGGCAATCGCATCGCTGGTGTCTTACTTTCGGCTTTGCCTGGGTGAGCGAACGATGAGCGGATCATAACGGCGAATGACGTCGAATCTCTCGGAAACGGTGTGTCAACGACGACCGTTGGTCGTGTTGTTGGGGCCGACGGCGGTGGGCAAAAGTCGGATCGCCGTGCAGGTGGCGAAGCATTTTTCAACCGACGTGTTGGCGGCCGATTCCCGGCAGGTCTACCGAGGAATGGATATCGGTACGGACAAGCCGTCGATCGAGGAACGGCAAGGCGTGTCGCATCGACTCATCGATTTGGTCGACCCCGATGAAACCTTCAATGCGGGACGATATCGGAGGGCCGCGATCGCGGAGATCGAGCGTCTGCACGCGGCGAGACGGTTGCCCTTCGTCGTCGGCGGAACGGGGCTGTACATCCGTGCCTTGGTGCGGGGCCTCTGTCCGGCTCCGGAGGCCAGTCCGGAGTTGCGGGAAGAGTTTATGCTCTTCGGCCGAAAAGAGGGCCGGGAGCGACTCCACGCGGAATTGGCGGCGATTGATCCCGCCCTGGCGGCGCGGCTGCATCCTCGCGATGAAGCGAAGATCGTCAGAGCCTTGGAGGTGTATCGATTGTCCGGCCGGCCGATGTCCGTCTGGCAGGACCATCACGGCTTTCACGAGGCGCCGTTTTCTACGCTCTTGATCGGGTTGGAGCGGGAAAGGGAGGATCTCTACCGAAGGATCGAGGCGCGAATCGATCGGCAGTTGACGCACGGAATGGTCGAGGAGACCCGCGCGTTGATCGATCGTGGGTATGGACGGCACTTGGGGGCGATGAAGGCGTTGGGCTATCGACACGTCGCGGCGTATTTGTCCGGCGATTATGATGAGTCCGACATGGTTCGCTTGTTCAAGCGAGATACCAGGCGCTTCGCCAAGCGACAGATGACGTGGTTTCGAAAAGAACCGGGTATTCAATGGCTGTCGATCGCGGCCGATGAGTCGCCGGACCGGACGGTTCGACGGGTGGTGTCCATTGTTGAACGGTTTCTGGAAACGCTCGGCGCCGGCTCGCAACCGGACGTGATGCAAACGACGATATGAGGAGCGAGATGAAAACGCACAGACGAGATGAACGTCGAGAAGCGTCGGTGGGCGTGATCGGTGGGAGTGGTCTCTATGCGATGGAAGGGCTCAAAGGCGCCAAAGAGTATCGGATTCGCACTCCCTTCGGCGCTCCCTCCGGCGCGGTGGTGGTCGGTCTGATCGACGGAGTTCAGGTTGCGTTTCTGGCTCGACACGGGAGCGGCCATCGATTGAGTCCAAGCGAGATCAACTATCGGGCGAATATCTACGCGCTCAAGTCGCTGGGAGTCTCCCGCGTGATTTCCATCAGCGCGGTGGGCAGTATGAAGGAATCGATCAAGCCCGAGGATGTGGTGATTCCCGATCAGTTTCTCGACCTGACGAAACGGCGCGCGTCCACGTTCTTCGAGGGCGGCGTGGTGGCGCACGTGGCGTTCGGCGAGCCCGTGTGCATCGGTCTGTCTGAGAAGCTGGCGTCGTCCGGTCGACGGGTAGGAGCGACCGTTCATTCGGGGGGCACTTACGTCTGTATCGAGGGGCCGCAGTTCTCGACGAAAGGCGAGTCGATGTTGTATCGACGGTGGGGCGTCGACGTGATCGGGATGACCAACATGCCGGAGGCAAAATTGGCGCGCGAAGCCGAATTATGTTACGCCACGATGGCCTTGGTGACGGACTACGACTGTTGGCACGAGACGGAAGAGGACGTGACGGTTGAGGCGATCTTGGCCACACTGCATCGCAACGTGGAGTCGGCGAAGCGGATTCTGCGGGAGGCGATTCCCGCCGTGGCGACGTTGGGAGCCTGCGCCTGTCAGCGGGCCTTGGACCATGCCATTGTCACGGTCCGCAAGGGCGCATCGGCCGCCGTCAAGAGCAAACTTGCGTTGCTGACGCGCCGTGTCTGGTCACAATAACAAGGAGCATGACGGATGGGAAAATTGTTGGTGGTCGGATCGGTCGCTCTCGATACGGTCAAAACTCCATTCGGTGAAAAAACCG
>JAIWOH010000095.1 GCA_020216985.1 Nitrospira sp. | reverse complement strand
AGGTCCTCGGGGGGTCGGCGACGTACTTCTCGACGTCGGCGAGTTTCTTTACGTCCGTCGCGCTGATCGCCGTGGTCGGAGAAGACTTTCCGCCGCAGCATGTCACGTTTCTGAAAAGTCGGGGTATCGATCTGACGGGTCTTGAACGGCGTCCCGGCGCGACGTTCCGCTGGAAGGGCGAGTATACGCATCAGTTGAACGAAGCGCATACGTTGGAGACGCACCTCAACGTTTTTGAGACGTTTCGTCCCGTCATTCCCGACACGCATCGATCGCCCGAGGTTTTGTTTCTTGGAAATATCGATCCTGAGCTGCAACTGGATGTACTCCAAAAAGTGAATCGTCCCGGATTGGTCGCCTGCGACACGATGAATTTTTGGATCGCCCGCAAGCGAGCGGCGCTGTGGAACGTGCTCGAACAGGTGGACGTGCTGATCATTAACGACGGCGAGGCGCGAGCCCTGGGCGAGGATGCCAACCTGGTCAAGGTGGCGAAGCTGGTGCTGTCGCGAGGTCCCAAATACTTGATCATCAAGCGGGGCGAGTATGGAGTGTTGATGTTTAACGAGAAACAGGTGTTCGGCGCCCCCGCGTTCCCCCTTGAAGACGTGCGTGATCCGACGGGTGCCGGCGACACGTTTGCCGGCGGCTTCCTCGGCTACTTGGCGGCGACCGGGAATCGGTCCGAGGAAGCGATGAAACAGGCGATCATCTTCGGCAGCGTCATGGCGTCGTTTACGGTGGAATCCTTTAGTCTTGACCGATTGCGCATCCTGGATTACAAAGAAGTGCAGGAACGATTCCGTGAGTTCAAACGATTGACTCATTTCGAGGACATTCCGTGAGAAGAGCAACGGGGACGGGAAGACGGAGTCCGAAAGTCGCCGCGCGCGCGGTGGAGATGGGCTGTTTATTGGCTTGCGCAGCATCGTTGATCCTGGCGGCTGGCTGTGCCACGAGCGAGGAGACGATCAGGAAATCGCAAGGGTATTATCAAGAGGGAGTGGCCAGTCTTGCGGGCGATCGACAACGGGCGTTCGTGTCGTTTCAGAAAGCGGTCCAGTTGAATCCCAACAATAAAGAGGCGCGGTATGCCTTGGGGCATGTGTACGCGATGCAGGGAAAACTGGCGAAGGCGGAGGAAGAGTTCCGTGAAGCGATCAAGATCGACGAGGATTTTTCGGAAGCCCACACCTACCTGGGGCAGATTCTGGCGAGCCAAGGTCGTTGGGATGACGCGATTAAGTCCTACAAGCGGGCCTTGGCGAATCCGCTCTATGCAACTCCCGATCTGGCCTGGTTTCATTTAGGGAGGGCTCTGGAGCAAAAGGGCGATCTTCAGGCCTCGATCGAGGCGTTTGAAGATGCGTTGTCCACCAGTCCTCCGAGCATTCCGCCGGCAATGACCCAATTGGAATTGGGACGGCTGTATTTGAAGTCGGGGTATTCCGCCAAGGCCCGAGAGGCGCTGAAAAAAGTGGAGATGTTGGATCAGAACGGAGAATATGCCACGGCTGCCGCTGAACTGTCGGCTCAATTGAAGTAGCAGAGGAGACCATGGAGTCGGTCGGCGAATTTTTCAGACAGGTGCGAGAAGCGAAGGGGTTGACCGTCGACGAGGTGTCCTCCAAGACCAGAATCCGGGCCGACTTCGTCCGGGCGCTCGAGGAAGGTAATTTTTCCAAACTCCCCGACCAAGTGTTCGCCAGAGGGTTCGTTCGTTCCTATGCTCGCTCGCTCGGCTTGGACGAAGAAGACGCGATTCAGCGGTTCACCAAGTCTGCCGGCACGTTTTACGAAAAGCAGGATGAGCGGGAACGGCTCAAGCTCCGTCAGATTGAAGAGGAGCGAAAGCGTCGGGCGAATCGAAAAGCGGTGGGAGTGGCGATCGGAATCGCCGTGGTCATCTTGATCGTTTTGTTGAGTCGGGAACAAGCGTCCATGATCCGACATGCGGATTCGGACCAGGCTCTTCCCGCGCAAAACAGTGTGGGGACCGTGAAAGATGAACTCGCCGCGACATTCCAACGGGACGGTGGGGAGTCGGAATTTTCCGGTGAGCCCATCAAACAACCTGACAAAACGGTGACACAGCCGTCCTCGATGTCGGTGGAGGAAACCCGTCGTCTTGACCCGACTCCTCCACCCATTACGGCTTCAAGAGCGGAACCACAGACGACTTATACCGTATCGCCCGGTGCAGACGGGCCGTTGGGTGGGATTGCTTTTGACAGGAGCGGAATTTCCGGAGACGAGCAATTGGTGCTGGACCTGGAGGCCACCGAATTAAGCTGGGTTGTCGTGCAAGTCGACAATGGCAGCCCGCAGGAGTCATTGTTGAGGCCTGGTGAAAAGGCGCAGTGGAAAGGCCAGAACCAGTTCGTCCTCACCCTCGGCAACGCCGGCGGAGTCAAGGCAGAATTGAACGGGAAGCCTCAAAAACCGTTCGGCCCGAGCGGCAAAGTCGCGCGCGATATTGTGTTGAAGCGATAATACCGGTACCAGCGGAATGGTATCCGCGCATCACTCTTGCCAGTCTCTGCGTCGCCGTCATTTTATTTTCTTATGAAGATCGAACATTCTCCAAGATAAGATTGTTTTATGTGTCCCTGGGGGATGCAACCGTTAGAAAAATTTTCACGCCTCGGTATCTTCAACGGAAAAAATAGCGCGGTGACGAAGCGAGAAATGGCTATTTGACGAGATGAGCCGGTGAAAGGGGCATTTCTTGACAGAAATTTAAAGGGGTTGGTATAGTCCGGTCGTTTTAACGGCTTTGCATATGTCCTATGGCATTTCAATCTGCGGCTTGTTTCGGAATCAACGCATGGTCAGTTCATACAGGTTAGTTCAATACAAAGGAGGATGTGTGATGGGGTATCTGTCTAAGTTTTTGGGGGTCAGCGCAGCGCTGGTGCTGTTGTCGGCTTCTCTGGTTGGGGCGGAAGAGCGAGATCCCACGAAGCCTCGTGTTCCGGCCGATCAACTTGCGGATGCAAAAGCCATGAAGAATCCGATAGAGGCTACGGCAGACAGTATTGCGAAGGGAAAGGCGCTGTACGAAGGCAAGGGCACCTGTTTCAACTGCCATGGCAAGGAAGGTAAGGGCAACGGTCCCGCCGGTGCGATGTTGAATCCGAGCCCGCGTGACTTTACCAACTGCAAGTTCCACAAGAAGCGGAAAGACGGCGAGCTCTTCTGGGTCATTAAAAACGGCAGCCCCGGAACTGGGATGGTCTCTTTGATTCCGGCCGCCATCAACGACGAAGAGGCGTGGCATATCATCAACTACGAGCGAAGCTTCTGTAAGGGTGAATGAGTAGGTAGACGTTTATCGACATCCGGCGACGAACGTGCAATTCCGATTAGGTTAACGCGGCGGACGGGAAGATTACTTCCCGCCCGCCTTTGTTTTGTGGCGCGCTGTCGGTGCGGCAAGAAAAAGCATTTACTGCGGCGAGGCGGTCACTCTTGTTCCCTCCTTCACCGGCGGTTGGATCTTAATGTGCGGTCCCTCGACCTTGGGGAGGAGACCGGCGCCCGGTTTTTCGATGATCCGTCGGTTCTCTTCGTTAATTAGAAGGTTTTGCTTGCTGTGGCTCTCGTTGGCGCGAGCAGAGTCAACGAGGGCCTCCTGCGCCGTCGCATTCTTTTGACCGGGATCGTTCGCCAGTAACTGCCCGTTGACCGGATCTACAGCCTTTCCCATGGGATAGCCAGGGTGTTTGGGGAGCATCGCCGGATTGGCAAGCGCGAGGAGGGAACCGACGAGCCATCCGGCCACGACAAAACACGCAATGAGCGAGAGTTTCATGGCGCGACCTCCTTGTGAAAGTGAAAAACAGGAGCGTGCGATCGAGACATATACTTTGGTGAGGCTAATGGCAGAAAAGCAGACGGCAGGGAAACGAAAGGAAAAGACATCTACCCCGGTTTCATATGGTACCTCAGGGCCTGACACTAACATTGCGTACTGGTCGGACCGAAGTCAAGCGGGCTGCGGGATGATCCTCAACGGTTGATGGGAATAAGTGGCGGCAAGCCGATTAGAAGCCCCTGATGTGAACAATGTGATGCCTGCCGATCTATCCAAAATGAGAATGGGTTGGAACGTCAGTGGAACGTCCGGACACCTTGTTCGACGGCGGCGCCACCCTCGCGATCATGCCCTCAATTGCGACTGGAGGATAAAAAGAAGATGTTAAGCTGCATCATTGCCGGTTGTATTCGGCGTCGGGTGGATTGTCCCAGAGCGAGGTGAAGGCCGTTTGCGCCAGATGCTCTGCTTCCTGCGTCAGCGAGCCTCTTCCCGTTTCCCGATGAACTAAAAAGTCGATAAAGTCGGCCACCTCGGCCTGCCGCTCCTGAGACAGCTCTCGTAACTTTTCGATAATAATTTGTTCGGTCACTTTTGTCATAACTCACTCCTCGAAAAATCCGGCGCAGACTACACCGCTTTGAAAAAAAATTCAATCGTCTCGTTCGCGAAAAATCATCTTCTGTCCGGGAGATTGGAAGCCATTGATAAACCGATGGTCCGGTGGTGAGTTGAGGGGGAAAAATGAACGGGCTAGGGACGGTCTGTGGATGCGAGTGCGGCAGGGGCGGACAAGACAAGCGAGCCGACTGTGTCGCTGGGCTCAAACGTCGGAAAAATCATCGGGCGCTGTTCCGCATTAAACCGGGACTTGGCCACCCATGTCACTTTTTGACGTACGTAGCCGGCAAGTTCTCCGAGCGTGACGAAACCGTTGTGATTGGTGTCGGCTTCTCCGCGAAGCCCGCGCAGAAAGTAATAGGTGAACAGCCCGTGGCGGTGAGCGTCATCTTCCAAGCCGGTCTTGAAGGATTCGCCGCCGATCATTTGGATCATGGTTGTTCCATTGAGATCCCAACGGGGGATGGCCGTTTGCGCATCGGACTCACCGTGCAATTTGGACATCAGGCCGTCAAAGATGAAGAGGGTCTGTTGGACGTTGAGTTTGGCGATGGCGGACGTGATGTGCCGAAGCGGATAGCGGCGCGCGTCCGCCGCACGACTTGCATCTGCACGACCTGCGTCAGATAGAGCGAGCAATACTTCACCGTTGGGAGCGACCATCGCCTGACCGGAAAAATAGATGATGACAACGGCGTTCTTGTCTGTGCGCCGAGACAGCCATTTGGTGAATGCATTATCGACGGCGACGCGATGGGCTTGCAAATCCCGTAGCAGCATCACGTTGGATGCGGGCACGCCTCCAATCGCCTGAAAATAGTCGGCTATCCTCTGCGCGTCCATTGAGGCGTATGTTCTCAGCTTGGTCTGCGGGGGTGGATAATTGCTGATCCCGATAGCGATCAAGTGGGTTCCCGGTCGCTCAAAAGCGGATCGAAGAGCGGGAATCCGATCTACATCGTCCAGGCTGGCCCCGGCCGGCTGAATCGTCAGCAAGAGCGTTTGAGGAGGCGCGACCGGTTTCCCCCCCTGAGTCAAGGTGACATGGATTTCGGCTTGGAGTGGCTGGAGAGTCGGAGGCAAGGTCGCCATAAATTCCAACGATTTCGTCTGGGCCGGTTGTAAGGGGGGGAGTGTCAAGGTCGTCGCGGGAAAAAGATTGAGAACCTCAGGCGTGCCGGTGAGGGAAACCGAGACATCCTGAGCCGGAATCGCGCCGGTATTGACCACATCAACCCGGACCCGCACGTGCTCACCGCTTTCTAGAATTAAGTCGCCGTTTTCATCGAGCAGCAGAGTTTTGAAACGAAGCGTGGAGGAGGTGGAAGATGTCGCCGAAACAGCGGACGAATCCGAGGCCGATTCCTGAGAGACGGAGGACGGGAGCGGTTGTTCCCCGAACGCGATTCTGGCGTCGAGAAAGACTTTTGAGGCCAACTCTTCGGCCGTATCGCGGATGAAGGGGGAAATGACATAGTCGCAATTTCTACCGACCTGCTCCAACCGCAGACGCTCTCGCCGGTCCACTCTGAATTCCGTTTCCCGCAAGACGGCGCCCTGGCTGTCGGAGGTCCGGACGAACGCATTCATTCGCAAGGTTGCCGGCGCCCGATCATACAAGGCATCCTTGTCGAGATGAAACGACCATTCCCGGACCTCGAACGTAATCACATGATCCGGATGAATCACATTCTCTCGGTCCGGTTCGGAGACGACCGTTTTGAACGTTCGGGCCGCCTCTTCACGCAAGGCCTTCTCAATCTCAAGACCGATCGGAACTTCTCCCATCCGACCGCAAGAATCGGTGTAGCGAAAGGTCTGTTGCGCGACGGAAGAAGGGATGTCCAGTTTGACGGTATGGGGCAGTGGATCCTTGGCGGGGGAAGCATCCAGCCGCGGGATGCATGCCGGGACGCATCCGATGATCAATAGCAGGGCAGTCCTCATCAGCACGGATAAATTTTGGAGTTGCCAAGTAGTGGTCGAAAAGAATGTCATGAGTCGCACGATCGTCATCCGTTTTTTGAGGCGAAGCATCGGGGCGATCACCGTACTGGAAACATGGCGCGAAAGCAACCGTGGATTCTCGTCTATTGAGAAAAGTATCGGCTGGCCGCGGAGACTTTCCTCTTTGAAGCCCTCGAAAGGGTTAGTGTACAATGCTCTCCGAGTGGTGCCGACGCGTAGGCGAACGGATTCGGAGAGGGAAGGAAGCGGTCGGCCCCGTAAGATTTTTGAGTGGGCATTCATATCTTCTGGAGGATCTTATCCATGGTCAATCGAAGTCGGCGAGCGTTCGTGTGGTCGGTCGGCGGTGGGCTGTTCATGGCGCTGTACGCGTGCGTCGGTCTTGAACAAGGGCTTTCTACTGCGGACGCCGGTGTGCCTCCGGCGTTCGTCCAAGGTTTCTCGGAAATCGTCAAGAAGACAACGCCGGCTGTCGTCAACATTGCAGTGACCGGAGGAGGCGAAAGCGGGCGCCGGCGTGGACTGCCGCCTGGGCCGTTCGGGAGACCGCCGGGTGAGGAACCTGGAGGGGAGCCTGGAGGGGAGGAATCGCCCACTCCGCCGCCGATGCCGCCTCTCCCCCCTGGTCCGCACGGTCGCCCGGAACAGAGCGCCGGATCGGGAGTGGTAATAGATCCCAACGGCTATATCGTGACCAACAACCACGTTGTGGAAGGGGCGACGCGGATTACGGTGACCTTGAACGATCGGCGCGAGTTTTCCGCCAAAATCGTCGGGACGGATCCGAAAACCGATTTGGCCGTCATCAAAATCGAAGCCAAGGATCTGCCGACGCTCAAATGGGCGGACTATGAGAAATTGCAGGTAGGCGATCTCGTCTTGGCCGTGGGAAGTCCGTTCGGGCTCAGCTCGACCGTGACGCTGGGGATCATCAGCGCGCTGGGACGAGGAAACGTGGGCATCGCAGACTATGAGGATTTTATTCAGACCGACGCTGCCATCAATCCCGGCAACTCGGGCGGGGCGCTCGTCGATATGAACGGCGAGCTCATCGGCATCAACACGGCGATCTTTTCGAGGACGGGAGGGTCCGAGGGCGTGGGGTTCGCGATTCCCAGCAGCATCGCGGTCGATATCGTGGATAGTCTGCTGCGGACCGGCAAGGTCGTGCGTGGTTGGATGGGGGTGGCGATTCAGGAGATTACGCCGGCGTTGGCCAAATCGTTCAAGTTGCCGGAAAATCGGAAGGGCGTCCTCATCAGCGACGTCAACGAGGGCGGGCCTTCATTCGCCGCCGGAATCAGGCGGGGCGACGTAGTGGTGGCGTTTAACGGCAAAGAAGTTCAAAACGTCAGCCAGCTTCGCAACATCGTGGCCCGCACGATGGTGGGAAAAGAAGCGGAGGTTAGGATCCTGCGCGACGGAAGAGAACAGACGGTTACCGTCAAAGTGGCCGAACGACCGTCGGACGAAGTGCTGGCGAGGAGAGAGCCTGCGCCGTCGAAAGAACCGGGATCCACGATCAAGCCTCCGGACAACGTTCTGGCGTCTCTTCGTGTCCAGGCGTTGGACAATGCGTTGATGAGTCAGTTGAACATTCCCGCTAATGTGACCGGCGTCGTGATCGCCTCGGTGGAGCCGGGCGGGCAGGCGGAAGCGGCCGGGTTGCAGCGCGGCGACGTGATTCAGGAAATCAATCATGAAGCCGTCAAAACGCTGGAGGATTATCAAAAATCCGCCGCCAAGATCGGCAAAGACGAGCTGGCCGTTCTGTTGATCAATCGGCGAGGCAACAGTCTTTTTGTGGCGGTCAATCCGAAATAGCCAAAATAGAGGAAAGGACGTAAGGGGCTGTAACGGCTCGGCTTAGCGACTCGGGGTTTGGCATGGTTCTTGGGCGGCCGGTGCGAGGAAAAATGAGGCGCCGGGTCGAGGGGCTTGGTCTTGGCGAGGGGACGTGCTGAAACAATTCAACCAGTGGCTGCAAGAGACGATCTTCAAGCCGCTGGAAGACAAGAAAATGCCGGTGATGGAGCACCTGGTGGAATTCCAGGTGCGGCTGACCCGCGCGACGATCGTGACGGCGATCGTGTTTGTGGGGACGTTTTTCTTCGCAGATACCCTCGTCAAATGGCTGCGCGTTCCATTGCAAAACATGTTCGTGCCCAGCACGTTGTCGTGGGAACCGACCGATCTGCCGACCGTTCCGTTCGTCTTTCTTGCGCCGGCCGAGGCTTTGTGGCAGAACGTCAAGGTGGCCGGCCTGTTTGCCATCGTGCTGGCCGTTCCTTACATCCTCTATGAGATCTGGCGATTCGTAGTGCCAGGGCTGCACGCCCAGGAACGTCGGTTCGTCGGACCGTTTGTGTGCATCGGCACCGTCGCGTTTTACGCCGGGGCCGCGTTCTCGTTTTTTTTCGTGCTCCCGTTTGCGCTGAATTTTTTAATATCCTACGGCGTCAACGCCGGTTTTACGCCGCAGATTTCCATCGCCCAGTACGTCGGCTTCGCCCTGTGGTTTCTGCTGGTGTTCGGTCTGATCTTCGAAGTGCCTCTGGCCCTTACGATCATGGCGAAGCTCGGCTGGGTCGACGCTCCGTTCTTGATTCGGTACTGGAAATGGGCGTTGTTGGGATCGTTCATCATCGCGGCGATTCTCACCCCTACTCCCGATCCGTTCAATCAAACTTTGATGGCCGGCCCCATGTTTTTGCTCTACTGGGTCGGTATTCTCGGAGCCAAGTTTTTCGGTAAGCAGTCGACGGCCGAGGCCGCCGGAACCGGTATAGCCCAGGCCACCGGCGGAGCCGGGGGGCGCGGGGTGGTGGCCATGCCGAAATCTTCGGAGAGCGAGTACGTCGGGGTGCCTTCATCCGGAAGCCGACGATAGCCGACGGGGGAAAGTAAATTGGAAGGGATGACGACATGGGGCGCGAACTGACGGTTGTCAATCATGACGGCGACACCTGCACCTATCTGTGGGCTTGCGCGATCTGCGACGAGAACGAACGGTGTCAAAAAGACAAAGAAGGGCACAGTCGGTGGCTCGTCGGCAAGCGGATGCAGCGGGTCGAGCACAAAGTGCTCATCATGAGCAATAAGGGGGGCGTGGGCAAAAGCACCTGCACGACGAACATCGCGGTGAGTCTTGCGCTCAAGGGGTGGCACGTCGGGATCTGCGACATGGACATCCATGGTCCCAACATTCCCAAGATGGTGGGTGCCGAAGGCCAACGACTGAAAATCAGCACCGGCGGCGGCATCATCCCGTTCCAGGCCTACAATCTGAAAATCGCGTCGATGTCGTTTCTGCTTCAGAGCTCCGACGATCCCATCATCTGGCGCGATGCGTACAAGTATGAGTTCATCAATCAACTGCTGGGCGGCGTCGAATGGCAGGATCTGAATTTTTTGCTCATCGATCTTCCGCCGGGGACCGGGAACGAATCGGTGACGACGGTCGATCTCCTGGGACAGGTCAGCGGCGCCGTGATCGTGACCACGCCGCAGGAAGTGGCCTTGCTCGATTCTCGAAAGTCGGTCACCTTCTGCAAGGACAGCGATGTGCCGATCATCGGCATCGTCGAAAACATG
>JAIWOH010000094.1 GCA_020216985.1 Nitrospira sp. | reverse complement strand
AGCGGATTGGAATGCCCGCATTGCCGCGGACACATCGACGTGTTTCGGCGGGGAGGCGGCGAAGCCTCCGCTCGGGAAATGGGGGTACCGTTTCTCGGGCGTATTCCGCTGGATCCCGAGGTGGTCACCCAATCAGACGCGGGGGAGCCGTTTGCGCTTTTCAATTCCGATACGCCCACCGCGGAGGCCTACCACCGCATCGCCGATGAGGTCGAAGCGTTCTGTAGGAGAAACGAGTCGTTGTTGAAAGGGACGGGGTCTCGAAAAATCTAAGGGTGGTCGTTCGATGGCTTATCGACAAGACGGCAGGGACCGATTGACTCCTCTTGATGAAGCCCGGCGCGTGGTGCTCGACGCCGTAACCGCTCTGGGCGTGGAGAAGGTTTCCGTTCTCGACGCACTCGGGAGAACGCTCGGAGAGGACGTCGTCGCAGAGCGGGACAATCCGCCGTGGAACAACAGCGCCATGGACGGATTTGCAGTCCGCTGGGAAGATATCAGGCAAGAGTACGCAATCCAGAGACCCGTGACGCTGAGGGTGATCGAAGAAGTGCCGGCCGGCAAAATGCCGTCGAAAACGGTTCAAGCCGGAGAGGCGATCAGAATTATGACCGGCGCGCCGATTCCACAGGGGGCGGACACGGTCGTGAAGGTTGAGGATACGGAGCCTCAGGCGGGAACGGTCCGCGTCTTCAAACCGGAGCCACGGGGCGCCAACATTCGTCTGCAGGGCGAAGACGTGACGAAGGGCTCGTGCATCATCGAAAAGGGCGTACTGATTCGACCCGGGGAAGTGGGCATGCTGGCCGTTCTGGCGAAGCCGTTCGTGTTTGTCCATCAGCGACCGCGCGTCGCGATTCTGTCGACGGGAGACGAACTGGCCGATCTCGACGAGCGTCCGAGCGACGACAAGATCGTCAACTCGAACAGCTACGGGATCGCCGCGGCCGTGCAGGAGGCCGGAGGCGTTCCGTTGCTGCTTGGCATCGCGCGCGATACGCGGGCGGCGCTGAAAGAAAAAATCTTCCAGGGAATGAGCGCGGACATGTTGGTTCTCTCGGGCGGGGTATCCATGGGAGACTATGACTTTACCAAGGCCGTGTTTCAAGAGATCGGCGCCGAGATGAATTTCTGGAAACTGGCGATCAAGCCCGGTCAGCCGCTCGCTTTCGGCAAAATCCAGGGAAAGCCGGCCTTCGGATTGCCGGGAAATCCCGTCTCTTCGATGATCACGTTCGAGCAACTGGTCCGCCCGGCCATCCTCAAAATGGCGGGCCGCCGAACGTACGAACGCCCGACCGTGGAGGCGGTGTTTCAAGAACATTTTTCAAAGCGGCCGGACCGGCGGCATTTCCTGAGAGGGATCCTGACTCGTGAACACGGAGTATTCAAAGTTCGGACGACGGGCGACCAGGGGTCCGGCATTCTCACCTCAATGGTCAAGGCCAACTGTCTGATCGACGTTCCGGTCGAGATTGAAAAACTCAATCCGGGAGATTCCGTGACGGTTCAGCTCTTGAGCGGTGAGGCCTGGGCTGCCGATGCGGACCGTTTCGATCGTCCCGGCGGACCTCGATCGTCCTGCTGTTAGGGGGTCGGTGAGGATGATCGCCGACCTGATGTGTCGCCCTTGAATCAATCGCAAGAGAAAAGGAGCCGCCGCAACCGTTAATGAGGGAGGCTGCGGTTTCATTGTCGCATAGGCATTGTATTGCTACTAGATCATGACCATGATGGCGATTCCGATTATTTGTTTTGTCGGGCGCTCAAACAGCGGGAAAACTACTTTCATCGAGCGCCTGATTCCCGAATTGGTTCGCGTCGGCTATAAAGTGGCGACGGTGAAACATGCCGGACACGGGTTTGATTTGGACACGGAAGGCAAGGACAGTTGGCGCCATAAACGCGCGGGAGCCAGCAGCGTCGTGGTCCTGTCAAAAGGAAGTATGGCGCTTTTCGCCGACGTGTCGGATCAGTTGAAAGTCGAGGACGTGCGGGATCGATTTCTGGACGACAGTTATGATTTGATTATCGCCGAGGGATGGAAGCACGAAGGGTATTCCAAGATTCTCATTGTCCGCGACCAACCAGGCGAAATTCCCATCTCGACGGAGGGGTTGCTGGCGGTCGTGTCGGACAAGCCGGCGGATTTCGGCGTTCCGGTCTTCGGCCTGGACGATGTGTCGGCGGTCGCCGCGCTCATCGTGCGACATTTCCCCCGACGCGCTCGATCGGCGCATGAGCTGGAAACCTAGCGCGCTTATACTGGGTTTCGTCGCCGGAGCGATCGCGCTCGTCGCCATCGCGGCCCCTCTCACCGACCGACCGACGTTCTGCGCCGGCTGTCATCTCATCGCGCCTTCCTATGAAAGCTGGGCCGCGTCCTCCCACAGAACGGTGACGTGCGTGGCGTGTCATGTGAGGCCGGGAATCGGAGGGTGGATGCACGATAAGGTCTGGGTCGGGGTGCGGGATACGGTTCGCTATCTGTCCGGGACCCATCCCGACGCGCATAATTTGAAAGCGCGGGTCGAGTCTGATCTCTGTCTGAGCTGCCATCGCCATATCGGCCGGGTTTCCGAAGTGGCCCCCCGGGACCTGCCGTCGCCGGTCAAAGATGTGGGCCTCATTATGAGTCATGGGAAACACATGCAGGCGTTCGAGGCTCGACGGCAGGGAGAAGGTTGTACGACGTGCCATGCCGGCGTCGTGCACGATCGGCCGATCAAGGGGTATCCCATCGTGATTCCGCGTGGTCATGTTTCTGCCGACGACAAGCCATGGTCTCCAGACCGTCCGGAAGGCTCGTACCTCCATGAGAGGGCACTCAGCGACTGTTTCCGATGCCATGATGGAAAGACCCGGTATCAAGGGAAGGTCTTGGACCGCAAGTGCGATACCTGTCACCTTGCGGAAAAGATCGCCGCGTTCTTGTAAAGGATCTCCTCTCCGCTATGACGGCCCCTGTTCTTCAGGTGACCAATCTGCGCAAACGGTTCGGCGATTTCACCGCCGTCGACGATGTCTCGTTTTCGGTGCAGCCGGGAGAGATCCTCGGATTGCTCGGCCCCAACGGGGCCGGCAAGACGACGACGATTCACATGTTGCTCGGGCTTATTACTCCGACGGCGGGATCGATTCGAATGTTCGGGTTGGACCTTGCGACTCACCGGGAAACGATTCTGGAGAAGGTGAATTTTTCGTCAACGTACATTTCGATGCCTCAGTCGCTGACCGTCGAGGAAAATCTTTGGGTCGTCGCCAGGCTGTACGGGATGACCGATATCGCCCGGCGCGTGGACCAAGTCCTGAAAAAGCTGGAGATCGATGAGCTTCGCCGAAAAGTGACGCGGCATCTGTCGTCGGGGCAATTGACGCGACTGACTCTAGCCAAGGCGTTCCTCACGGAGCCGAAGATTCTTTTTCTCGATGAGCCGACCGCCAGTTTGGACCCTGACATCGCCCAAAAGATTCGAGCCGTGCTCAAAGAGGCGAGACGATCGTCGGGGATCAGCATTCTCTATACGTCCCATAATATGCGGGAAATGGAGGAGATGTCGGATCGAATCATCTTCCTTCAACGAGGCAAGATCGTTGCGGAGGGCACGGCCCGGCAAATTGTCGCCAGGTTCGGCCAGGCCGATCTGGAAGAAGTCTTTCTCAAACTGGCGCGAGAATCGAGGGACGCCCAGTAAACTACGCGCATAGTCGGCCTTGGGTCATAAGAGAACCGCGCAGCCGGCATGGCGGACAGGGGCAGGGAGCGAAGTCGAAGGTCGTCGATGAAGCTGCATCGTGTCATCGCGTTGCTGACCAGGCACGTCTATCTGTATCGGCGCAGTCTGCCTCGCATTATGGAAATCTTTTATTGGCCGTTTTTGGATCTGGTCATCTGGGGGTTCATCACGTTGTATCTTGCCCGTGCGCAAAGCCATCTGCCCGGATTTGTCGCTTTCTTTTTGGGGGCGCTCATTTTGTGGGATATGCTGTTCCGATCCCATCAGGGGATTACCATTTCCTTTCTTGAGGAAGTGTGGGCCAGGAATCTTATGAATCTCTTTGCCAGCCCTCTCAATCCGGGAGAATTTCTGGCGGCGACGATGCTGATGAGTATTTTCAAAGTGACGTGCGTCTCGGTGGTGATGATCCTGTGTGCGCTGGTGTTTTATTCGTACAACGTGTTGATGATCGGGCTCTGGCTGATTCCGTTCGTGTTCAATTTGGTGCTCATGGGCTGGGTGATCGGCGTCTTCACGACGTCGCTCATCATGCGGTTCGGGCAGGAAGCGGAAGTCTTGGCGTGGAGCATGGTGTTTCTGTTTCAGCCTATTTCTTGCGTGTTTTATCCCATGGACATACTCCCTCGGTGGCTCCAGCCGCTGGCCATGATGAATCCGGCTGCTCACATTTTCGAAGGATTGCGGGCCGTCTTGAACGCCGACGGCGCGCCGGGCAAAGAGCTGGCCTGGGCGTTTGGTCTCAACGGGCTGCTGCTGATCGCTGTCATCATGTGGTTTTATCGGACGTTCGCCTATTGCAAGGCCCAAGGGCTGCTTGTGCGGGTCGGTGAGTAACATTTTTAGAGAGCGTTGTAATGATGCCGGCGATTATGCTAGGTTGAGCCGACGCTTCCGCGTAGGGGCCTGGCGCGGAGTGGCAAGGAAGGTGCAGGCCTACAACGCTGATGTTGCCTTGTCCGGGAATTTCGTTGGGAGTCAGACCTGAGTCGCAGCACGGATCGCGCCTTCGGCCCGTTTCTTCCCCCCTGTTCCTTGCGCTCAAGACAATATCATTATCTTTTCAGTAAGGAGGAACCCCGATGGGTTCAAAAATCTACGTCGGCGGGTTGCCGTACTCGGCGACCGAACAGCAATTAAGCGACTTGTTTGCCGCTCACGGGTCCGTGGCGTCCGCGCGGATCATCACCGATAAGTTTACCGGCCAATCCCGAGGATTCGGATTCGTAGAGATGTCCTCAGACGCGGAAGCGCAGGCCGCGATCAGCGCGCTCAATGGTTCCGAGATGGGCGGCCGGACGTTGACGGTCAATGAAGCGCGTCCCCAGGAGCCCAGGAGCGGCGGTGGGGGCCGTGGATTCGGCGGTGATCGAAGCGGGGGCGGGAAACGCGATCGCTGGTAAATCATCGGATCGTCATGTGCGATCGAGGGGCCGCCATTTGAAAATGGCGGCCCCTTTTGCTTGGCGTGCGGACCTGTTTCCCCTGTCAAACCACAGGCTGCGGTAGTAAGGGCGGTAAGGAATGGGAAGGAACGGCGGTCAAAAGACGGATCGTTATCTAGCCGGGAGCAGCATGTGAGCAGCTATACCGGTCTGATTCAGGCGACGGAGTCAGCGGGGAATCTATCCGAGTTTTCGTTCCATAAAAACCCAGTGCTCGTGGTTGAAAATTTTTGGTCGCCCGACGATTGCCGCTATTTTCGAAAAGCAATGGCGGAGGCGGTGTGGAAGAGTTTGGAAGAGTTGCCGTCGGTGCGCGCCGATTTTCCGCACGCCGGAAACTGGGCCAAAGCGGACATCGCTCCCGTCCACGTCGGGCGGTTGCTGGCCAAACTGCAATTGCCCTGCATTCGCGACTATATCGAGTCGTTTCCCGACATTGTCGGACGCCATATGGGGTTCAGTTTTTATTCGTACGCGGCGGGCGATTGCCTTCCCACTCATGATGACACGGATCAGGGGCATTCGACGGGAGCGCGGCCCGCTCCGTTGCGCCGCCTCGCGCTGGTGGGCTATTTTCACGAGGAATGGAGGCCGGATTGGGGCGGAGAGCTGATCCTGTACGCGCAACGGAGACCGTCGGGGTCCGGCTTGCCCGATCTGGTGCCGACCCATTGTATCGAGCCTCGTCCTGGTTCCCTGGTTATGTTCACCGTTCCTCGTTTCCATCGGGTCTGCAGAGTGGACCCATCCGCGGGCAGCCATCGTCGCTTGTCGGTTGCCGGGTGGTTCATGACGGAACACGCCTAAGAGGCGAAAAGACCAGATGGGCCCTTATCCGAACCACTCAGTCTCGTGTTCGGTGCCTGCATGGTTTGATCGACTCAGCATCGGGGGAGCCTGCCGTAAGACTTCTTGAACGAAGCTGACGAGGTTTTGCCGATCAATCGGCTTCGTGAGCACCGGAAGCCTCGTGCGGCTGATCCCATGGGCGGCTAATTCTTTCTCGGGGTCCTTGCACATGAGCGCGACCCGCAAATCCCGCCTGGTTTCGATAGCCCTGATCGCCAACTCGAACCCGTTGACGTGCGGGAAGGGATTGACGGTCGAGGCCAGTTGGAATTCCGGCGGGGGCAGAACAAGATCCGTCAGAAGAAGATGAATGGGGCCGTCATGGTGGGCGCACACTTTTAATGCGTCGGAACTGCCGTTGGTCCACAGCACGATAAAACCGGCTTCTTCAAGGGCGGATCGACACAGTTGAGCATGAGTCATTTCGTCGCTGACGAAAAGAATCGTGCGGGCAAGGGCAGACGGTTCGGACGACGATGGTTTCAGCATGGCCATCTTCCTATGCCGATCATAATCCGGCATCCGGTCGGGGACCAGAAAATCCTTGTTCTCGGCAGGATTATGGCGGATGAACAATCGAGACGACGATCAAGAGATGAGGACTTGAGGATCAGGAGAAGCCGCCTGAGCCGATGAGAACGTAGCCGAAACGTTGTTCATCGAGCCGTTCGGACGCGACACTCCGCCGCGTCATCCGGCAATCGACCGGAGGCGGGCGTTTACCGTTCCTCCGCGGGCGACCGGGTTTTCAGCCTCTCCAATCTCTTCTGGTCCAGACGCACGGAAAGAGATCGTTCCTGCGAGACGATGACCGCTCCGGGAGCCAGGCCTTTGGCCTTCTTGACCCACTTGCGTCTGGTGTAAATCACCTCGCCTTTGCCGCTTTTTTTTAAGTCGCTATAAAGCAGGGCCAGAGCGGCGGCGTCGAGAACGGTTTCGGGCGGCGGATCGGCGCCCTTTTCCAGCCGAACGACAACGTGCGATCCGGGAACCCCTCTGGCGTGGAACCAGAGATCCTCGCTCCGAGCCACGCCGAACGTCAGCTCATCGTTTTCCCTTGCGTTGCGCCCCACGAAAATCGGAAAACCATCGAACGATAAAAATCGACGGAACGGGCCGCTCCGCTTCGTTCCGCTCTGCGGCGAAAGGAGATGACGTGCTTGCCCGGTGGAAACGGCGCGAGGGTTCGGTGTCGACGGAGGAGTCCACGTTCCTGCTTCGATCGCCTGCAGCTCATCTTGGTACTGCGCCACCTTGCGCATCGCCTGCTCGATGCGCGGATTCAGCTCGCGCTCGGCGGCCAAGTACTTCCGATGCTTTTTGAAATACTCGACCATGTTGTCCTGGGGAGATTTCATGGGGTCCAGAGGAATCGTGATCTCTTGAAGGTGCTTGTCAAAGTAGTCCGTCACCGTGACCGTGTCGGCGCCTTTTCTGATCGTTCCGATATTGGCTTTGATCAGTTCTCCATAGCGGGCGTAGTCGCGGTATCCGGCGGCTCGCGCGAGATCGTCCCGCCAGGCGTCGATCCGTCGCCGCTCTTTCTTGACGGCCTGTTGCAGCGTTCGCCGACGAGTCTCCTCGGCATGTGCTCTTGTCAATGCCGATTCTTTTTCAGAGTAGTAAGTGTCGATGGCGCAGGAGACCGAACCGTTTTCCCCGCCGATGAAGCGGCTCTGCTTCGTATCGCAATCTTCGTTTTGCCGCGGGGCCGGGTGAACATAGGGGTGTCCCACAAGGTTGCGTCGGTTGAAAAGACCGTGCAGGACTCGCCCGCCTGCGTCGATTACGAGAATGTCGGCTTGTTTGCCGGTCAGTTCGCACACGACGGTTCTGACGCCGTGCCGGCTTGTGCAGGTGATTTCAACGATGCGGTCGTTCGAGATCTGACGAATGTCGTCGATACGCGCTCCCTGCACGTGGGCCCTGAGGAATCGGCAAAAGGCCGGAGGCGTGGGCGGGTTGGGGAGGCTGTGTCGCGTCAAATGCAGGCGGGTCGTTTCAGGCCTGCAAGAAATCAGAAGCCGATGGGTGTGGCCGGGAACGCGCACGTGAAAGATGATCATCGAGTCGGCCGGTTGCTCGATTTTTTGAATCCAGCCGCCGCGGAGAGCCGGCACAATTTCGGCCAATACGTGCTCGATCTCGGTCTTATGCAGGGTCATCAAATCCGATGTCGCCCTTTCCGAATCGAATAAGAGCGGGGCGTCGATGGTGTCGAAAAAAAGTCATTACGGCCATAAATTGCGTTCTCGCCAGGGAGCTTCGACGCTTCACTCTACGATTGTCTTTGCGAACAAGCAAGAACCGGAAAAGGGTAAGTGTGGCATCGTCATTGCTCTCACTTGAAAGAACTGACCGATGAAAGAAGCCGGCGACGGCGATGGCCATTCCTTGCCCGGAGACTTGTATGAATTGTTCAAGATGTCAGGGCCTCATGGTGGAGGACGATCTTCTCGATATTCGAGAGAGTTATGCCTCGATGTGGATTCGAGGTCTGCGTTGCGTGTCATGCGGCAATATCGTGGACCCCGTCATTCATCGGAATCGGATGCGTCGGCGAACCGGTGAATCGACGGTATTGAAACGTGATGATCAAAGACCGTCTCGATCCAAACTCCCCAAAGCCGCATAGGGAAAAATGATCACGACTTTCTCGAACATGGCGGGGGAAACACCGACGAAGCGGATGAACCCGATCCGAACCTGTCTGATCTGAATCTCGTCTGAATCTTGGTGCCGCCGCCGACAATTGATTCGTCGAAGCCGATCTCTCGCACGGCGTGGTTGGCTTTGAGACTACGGAGACCTGACGCGACTCTGTTCATTTCCCATGAAGCCCGTTTCCTCATTGCAGCTTTCCCCCCTCTGCGTTACAGTGCCGGCGCACGGGTAGTCTGATCTCGAATCCCTCATGACGCCGCTGTTAAACCCGCAGGCTCTGGCGCAATTGACGTCGGAGTTCCGACTGTCCATGAGCCGGTTGCTGCAGGATCTTTGTCGAGAATTGCGAACCGATTATCGAGTTGTGTCGTCTCGTCTGAATCTCCCCGTCGGGCTGTTCGAACAACTCGGCCGTTCTCTGGCCCTTGCGAAGTTTTCGACCTGGAAGGTCGTCGGATGGATCGAGACGCTCAACGACCTGGTCTATTTTCTCGATCTTCTCCAACAGTGGGAAATGGAGCCGGATCGAAAGGAATTCGCGCGGCAACTTTTCGCCGAGTGCCAGGACAAATTTTTCGAGAACAGTTATCTGTCCGATCTCTTTCCTTCCGGCGGTCCGACTGTTTCGGGTTTTCAAAAACGGCTTTCGTCTCTCTGTGGCCGCCTCGCCCGGGAAGTGACGCAGGAAGCGTTGTTTTTCGACCCCGTGCGCACGACGAAATGGGTCGGGCGGCAAACGTTGTCAGGGTGGCGGACGGTCGGTTCGCTTGACGCGAACTTTGAGCGGGCCGATCCGCAGGCCGCGATTCCCGTCGGTTTGGACGATGGATGGTGTGAGGCGCCCGAGCCCGTTCGCCGTGTTTTGCGACGGTCTTCTGGCCGATCGGTCTTTCTCGTTGAGGCCGAGAGAATAGTCCTGCGGGTCGGACGCGCGACAGTTCCGATTTGGTCTCGCGAGAAAGGAAAAGAGCGATGGCTCTGGAGGCGACGGGCTGAGTCGAAAGTGACAGACGCGATTCATGGTCCTGTGACGATCGGCCCCACTCTTGTTTATGGGAGCGACTGTTCTCCTCGGAAGGTTCAACCGACGGATCTGAGGCAGGTCAAGAGAATCCGCCGTGCCTGGCATACGATTCGAGCGGCCTGGCCTGATGGTCACGCGGTCTTGGAATTGCTCACGTCGCGGATCGTGCCGCTGAAGGCCAAGGGGGTCGTCAGCTTCAGCTACCGGCACAGGCCCGGCTTGTCTTTCATCAACTGTTTCGATCGCGACAATCTCGACCTGATCGACGATCTGATCCATGA